>NZ_JBMFWB010000002.1:0-119146 GCF_049965695.1 Athalassotoga sp.
AGACATCGAGTGTGGGGCACATGTCGGAGCGATGATTCGAAATTTGAATTTTGTTTGGTATATTTCTTTCAAAGAAGACTCCATCGTCTATACGACAGGGTAGATCACTTTTTTGCATATTTGTCACCTTAGGCAATACATGTTATAATCAGAAAAATTGAGGTGAGTTATGGGCACATTTGTCGCCATAATAGGCGGAAGTGGCGCAGGGAAAACGACAGTCGCTAATAAGATAATAGAAAGGTTTTCCAATAGATCGATATGTCTTAACATGGATAGTTATTACAGAGATCTCGAACCGGGAGTAGATCCAAGAAATGTCAACTTCGATGCTCCTGCCGCTTTTGATTTTGATCTTTTTCTTTCTCATCTTGTAGATTTGAAAAATGGCAAACCAATAGAAGTTCCAACTTACAGTTTTGTAACTTACAGGAGAGACACGTCAAGAACCATTCACGTTGATCCGAAAGAATTGACGATAGTCGAGGGAATTCTTGTCATATACAAAAAAGAGATAAGAAAACTTTTTGATCTGGCTATCTACGTTGATGAAGATGCAGACGAAAGACTTATAAGAAGGATAGAAAGAGACACCAAGGAACGTGGCAGATCTATCGAATCCATAATTTTTCAATACAGAAGATTCGTTGCTCCAGCATTTAGAAGTTTCATAGAGCCTCAAAAATACGATTGTGATATCATCCTGCCACGAGGAGGAGAAAATCACATCGGCCTTTCGATAATAAAAGAAGCACTTGAAAGGATGCTCCAGCAGTCATGATTTCAAATGAAGAAATGAAAATTGTAACCAATCAAATTGGAAGGGTACCTGAAAATGCGTTGAATGTCGCCAAATACTGCTCTTACGGGTTTCCGACGGTGATAAAGTCTTACCCGCTTTTGGACGGGAAACCATTTCCAACCCTTTATTGGCTTACCTGTCCTTTTTTAAGGGATGAAATTTCTAAAATGGAATCCGATGGCTGGATAAAAAGGTATGAAGAGATGATTTCTAAATCTTCCGAATTTTCGAATTTACAGATAAAAGCCCATGAACTTGCAAAAAAAGACGTGATAGATCTTTTACAAGATGATGATTTGAAGATAAAATTCACAGGAGGAATGGGAGGAATAAGAAATTTTAATCATGTGAAATGTCTTCACATGCACGTTGCTTATCATCTGGGTGGAATTGAAAATCCCGTAGGCAGATCGGTTTTATCCAAGATAAGTCAGACAGAATGTAAAAGCGGTATTTGTCTGGAATGGAGCATATAAAATGGAATATTTTTTGATTGTGGATGAAGGAACGACAAGTACAAGGGCTATGATCTTTGATGAAGATGGAAATTTAATTTCATCTTCTAACAGGCCTTTAAAAACGATTTATCCAATTTCAGGTTGGGTTGAACAAAGTGCGGAAGAAATCTTTTCTAAAACAATCGAAGCCATGGAAGACGCAATAGATCAGTGCGGGTGTACTCCCTCAACTGTCGGTATTACAAATCAAAGAGAAACGGTTGTTGCATGGGACTCGCAAAGTGGCCTGCCCCTTTACAACGCAATCGTCTGGCGTGATAAAAGAGGACAGGCGATGTGTGAAAGATTGAAATCGAACGGTTATGAACCTGTCGTAAGGGCAAAGACAGGATTGTTGATTGACCCTTATTTTTCGGCTTCAAAGATGTCTTGGTTGATCGATAACGTACCTGATGTTTCTGATAGCCTCAAAAAGTCTCGCCTTAAATTTGGAACAATAGACGCTTACCTGATCTGGAAACTCACCGGAAAACACCTTACGGAACCTTCAAACGCATCAAGAACCATGATCTACAATATAAATGAAATGAAATGGGACAAAGAACTTTCTGAAGTGTTTGGCATTCCAATGGATTCTATGCCGGAGGTCATCGATTCAAACGGTGACTTCGGCAATTCCAAATATGGGAAAATATCTTCGGTGCTTGGAGATCAACAATCTTCTTTACTTGGAAACATGTGTGTAAAAGTTGGAGATGTAAAATGTACTTATGGAACAGGGGCCTTTGTACTTGCCAATGCCGGTGGTTCAAAGAATCCTCCTTCAGACGGGCTTTTAAAAACAGTGGCATGGTCTGTAAGAGGAAAAACGGTTTACGCTTTTGAAGGATCGGTACTGTCAAGTGGTGAATCGGTAAATTGGCTTAAAAGAATTTCTTTGTTAAAAGATGAGGTTGAGATGGAAGCACTTTCAAATTTTGTAAAAAGTGACGGAATTTATTTCGTTCCGGCACTCGATGGTCTTGGTTCTCCAAGATGGCAGCCAAATGCGCGATCGCTTTTTTTGGGCATCAGTTCTTCTCATACGCGTTCGAATATCGTTAGAGCAGTTTTAGAATCGATGGCTTTTTCGGTTTCTGAAGTTATCGATACTTTTAAAAAAAGCGGTCTTGATGTTTCCAACATCAAAGTGGATGGAGGCGGATCGAAAAATTCACTTTTGATTCAGATACTTTCAAATTCGACAAAGACAAACGTGGAAAGATCTAAATTCCATGAAATGACCGCTTACGGTGCTTTTCTTATGGCAAGGATTAAAAATGAAATTGGAGAGATAGCAAACCTTAAAAAAGACTTTGAACTTTTTAGACCCAACGAAAACATAGATAAAATTTACCAGAGATGGAAAATGGCAGAAGAAATATCCATAAATTGGGCTAATTTGAAAGGAGATGATGGGTATGAAACTCTACCTTGATTCGGCAAAAATGGATGAGATAAAAAAGGCACTTGATCTCGGATATGTGCATGGAGTAACGACGAATCCCACCCTTTTGAAGAGAGCCGAGGTATGGAAAGAAAATAAAAGTCTTAAGTCATTTTATTCAAAGTTACTCGACATGTGTGACGGAGAGGTGTTCGCCCAAATTTCTTCCGCAAAGCCTGATGTCGTAATCGAAGCGCTTGAAAATCTCGATATGTCAAGGTTGGTGATAAAAGTGCCGTCTGTTCAAAATGGAGTCATGGCGGCAAAATCGCTCGTGGATCGCGGCTACAGTGTTTGTGCAACGGCGGTTTACACCCCATCTCAAGCGATAGTGTGGGCATCTTTGGATGTTGATTATGTGGCCATCTATTTCAATAGAATGGAAAGTTACGGAAATGCCGCTGAAAACGTTAAAGCCATCATGAATGTCTTATCAAAATCAAGAACAAAGGTACTCGCCGCCAGTGTCAAAACGCCAGAGCAGTTGAATTTTCTTATAGGCATAGGTATTGATTACATAACAATCGGATATGATTTGCTTGAAAAACTTATCGAATCCGATAGCAGTCAAAAGGATACAAAAACTTTCGACGAGGATATGTCGACAGTTATAAAGGCGTTTTCAAAATTAAATTGAAATAAGGTGATTTTTTACGGCAGAAGAAGTTGTTAAAGAAGAAAAAATCGATTATCAGAAGATGGAAATCGATGAGTTGGTTAAAAAACTTAACACAGACGTTAACAAAGGACTGTCGGCAAGTGAGGTTGAGACACGAATCAAGACTTACGGCTATAACGAAGTCCCTGAGAAAAAACCAAATCCATACCTGAGTTTCGGGAAAAAGTTTTGGGGATTGACGGCATGGATGTTAGAAGCCGTTATCGTGCTATCGGTTATACTTAACAAGATGATCGATATGTACGTCATCATAGCCTTGTTACTTTTGAACGCTGTACTTGGCTTTTTTCAAGAACAACGTGCTTCAAAGGCTGTTGATGCTTTAAAACAGCAATTGCGGGTAAATGCAAGAACCTTAAGAGACGGAAAATGGCAATTGATACCTGCACGCGAACTTGTGCCGGGTGATATAGTCAGGGTAAGGGCAGGTGATTTTGTCCCCGCGGATCTTAAACTTTTGGACGGTCAAATTGAAGTGGATCAATCTGCCTTAACTGGAGAATCTCTTACGGTTTCAAAGGCTAAATCCGATATGCTTTTTTCCGGTTCAATAGTTAAATCCGGAGAATCTAATTCACTCGTTGTGCTGACGGGAAATAAAACTTATTTCGGGAAGACAACCGAACTTGTTCAGGTTGCAAAACCACGGCTTCACACGGAAGATGTCATTTCGACGGTTGTAAAATGGCTTTTGATAATCGTTGGTGTAGCACTTGCGGTTGCATTTGTCGTCGCAATATTTTTGGGAATAGATCTTTTTGATGTCATCACTTTGGCCCTCGTACTTTTGGCATCGTCCATTCCTGTCGCATTGCCTGCGATGTTTACGATAAGTATGGCAATAGGATCTATGGAACTTGTGAAGCGCGGAGTGCTTGTCACCAGGTTAAGTGCATCTGAAGATGCCGCAACGATGGACACGCTTTGCTCCGATAAAACTGGTACGATAACGATGAACAAACTTTCTGTGGCCGGTATCATACCGATGAATGGTGTGGATGAGAACACGGCTTTGATGTACGGTGCACTTGCTTCTCAGGAAGCAAATCATGATGCGATAGATCTTGCCTTTCTCGGTGCCGCATCCGATCGCAAAATTTCATTTGATGGATTTAAACAAAAGTCTTTTACACCGTTCGATCCGAAGACAAGAAGAACAGAGGCGATGATAGAAAAAGACGGTAAAACTTTCAAAGTCGTGAAAGGAGCCGTTAACATAATAGCCGATCTCGTCGGCGCAGATGTAAATGCGTTAAACCAGCAGACCAACGAATACGCAATCAAAGGATACAGAACTCTTGCGGTGGCAATGGGAGAAGATGACAAATCTTTGAAAATTGTCGGTCTCGTCGCACTCTACGATATGCCAAGACCCGATGCGAAAAAATTGATAGGTGAATTGAAGAGTCTGGGGATATCCGTTAAAATGTTAACCGGCGACGCACTCCCAATAGCCAAAGAGACGGCAAGGCAGGTTGGACTTTCCGATTCCATAACCGCTTCAAAAGAATTTGAAAAATTAGTCGAAAGCGATCCGGAAAAAGCATCTGACATAGCCGAAAAAAGTGATGGCTTTGCCGAAATATATCCGCAGGACAAATATTCCATAGTTAAAAGTTTACAGAAGAGAGGCCACATAGTTGGGATGACGGGCGATGGTGTCAACGATGCTCCTTCTTTAAAACAGGCCGAAGTCGGTATAGCGGTGAACAGCGCAACGGATGTTGCAAAGGGCGCGGCAAGTGTCGTGCTGACCGGAGAAGGTTTGGGAAATATAGTCGATCTTGTCAAGGTCGGCAGGCAAATATATCAGAGAATTTTGACGTGGATCTTCAACAAGGTTGTTAAGACCTTTCAAATAGTTGTCTTTGTCGTTGTAGCCTTTTTACTGACAGGCCGTTTCATAGTTTCCGCCTTTGACGTCGTACTTTTGCTCTTTGTCATAGATTTTGTAACACTTTCAATATCAACAGACAACGCTCGATGGTCAAAAACACCGGATACATGGAATATAACAGGACTTGTGAAATCATCCATAATACTTGGTATACTCGTTGTACTTGAATCACTTGCCATTCTTTACATCGGACTTGGGCCTCTTGGAATTTCTAAAGATTACGAATTACTTAAAACTTTTTCTTTCAGCATACTCTTTTATTTTGGCATGATGACCGTCTTTGTGGTAAGAGAAAGAGGCCATTTTTGGAATTCATTTCCGAGCAAATCACTTTTCTACATAACTTTAATAGACATGATAGTTGTCGCTTTGCTCGTTACGTTTGGATTCCCTGGACTTAAGCCAATTCCAATAACCGATACGCTCATAGTTATAGGAATGTCGGCATTTTTCTCTTTTGTGATCAATGATTTTGTGAAATATTTTATTCTCAGAGGTAAAAAAGCATGAAAAAGCCCTACATATTGTTTGATGCCGGGGGCACGCTTGTGTTCCCGGATGTTGTATGGCTTTCAGATTTGATGAAAAGGTATGAGATAAACGTAACGACCCAGGATATATTGAAGCGTGTTTACGAGATCGATTATTTGATAGATAAAAGTATCAAAGATCGTGTTACCCTTTTAGAAGATGGTAATTTGCTGGAGGCACTTTTTAAAGCCTTTACAAATTCTGATGAAAAAGTTAAAGAACTAAAGATCAAAACTGACAATCGTGACAAAATTAAAAATCTATGGGCTTACACCTTTCCGTGGGTTATTCAAACAATTGAAAAACTTAAAAAAGCAGGTTATTCGATCTCCGTTATTTCAAATTCCGATGGCCGTGCATCTCAGGTACTCGAATCGATTGGACTTTCAAAATTTATGGATAAGATATACGATTCGCAAATTGTCGGCATCGAAAAGCCCGATGCCGGCATTTTCAAATTGGCATTAAAAGAATTATCACTTTCTCCTGAAGATGCCATTTTTATAGGTGATATGTTTTACACTGACATTTTAGGATCAAATCGTGCCGGAATTCCGGCGGTTCATCTTGATCCTTTTGATTTTTACAGGAATTGGCCGGGCATGAGGGTTAAAAATGTTAGCGCTGTTCCGGATTTGATCGAAAATTCGGATTTTCGTTCTAAAGACTTTTTCCCCTTCGTTTACGATCTTAAAGAAGTTTAGGATATTTTTGGTACAGATGATATAATTTTTTAAAACGAATTTGAGAGGAAGGTAGATAAGAAAGATGGCCACAAGTCAAGTGAAGGTATCAACGCCAAAACCCTCTATTTCCAAATTTGAGGAGTATATGCTTTATTTCATAACGCTGTTCATTCCAATCGTCACGATAGGACCCATAACCTACGAATACAGCACACAAAAATATGCGTTTTTCACCATATTGATCTTCATGCTGTTCATCGCGGTGATCATGGAGTTCAGAAGGCAAAAGCAGATAAACGTGAATATTCCATTGCCTGCTTTAGGATGGGGACTTTTCACCATCGCAACAGCACTGTCTTTGATAAGTGTTATGATAGAAAACATGCCTTATTTGAGATTCTCGGGCATGTGGGTGCTTTACTTTGCGATGACTTTTCTGTTTGTAATCTACCTTGCAAATCGAGTTAAAGACAAGAGAATAATGATAAATATCCTTGGAATGCTTTTGATAAGTGCGGCATTCATAGTAGTGGATTCTTTCTTGAATTTCTATGCTGGATGGGATATATGGCTCGGTCACATAGGAAATCCTTATTCAAGGGATAACGTAAGGGCAACAATAGGAAACCCTGACTTTGTTCCAGATTACTTGGGTGTTTTGCTTTTTGTTGCCATTTATTTCATTACCTCAAAAACACTCGGTTTTGACACTTCCAAAAACAAAGATAAAACTTACAGGCGTTTGGTGATAATCAAAACCCTTGCCACCATAGAAGCGATATCAATGGTGGCAGTCATAATATTCTCTCAAACACGTGGCGTCTTCATAGCGATTCCTTTGTCTCTTGTGTTTTTCGCTTTGCTTTACACTTATTACCAAAATTTCAAAGTTAAAAAAGAAAACATTTCAAAAAATGTTGATGAAATAGCGAAAAGATCTCAGAAACTTTCAATAATCTTGCTGATCGTCTTTGTGATAGCATCTTTGATCGAGATATTTCTTTACTCAATACCGGGGCCGTTTAACGGAAATTCCTTTTCTGTGACCGGTAGGGTTACTTCTTCAACATCGGCCCTTTCAAACGGTGGAACTGCCCAGCAAAGATTCCTTGCATGGTGGGCATCGGTTTATCAATGGAAGGATCATCCGATAATAGGTCAGGGGCTCGGTACTTACAGAATAGATTTCATACATTATCTTGGAGTTTCGATAGAGCACCATCCAAGTCTTATAGTTGCATGGAACAACTTCATGAAGGCACACAACGATTACGTTCAATTGCTTGGAGAAACAGGCATTGCCGGCATTTTGACTTTGGCTTTTGCCCTTGGCACGCTTTTGTGGTTTGTTTTAAGAGTTATAAAAAAGAAGGACTCCGACGATGCACTCTTGATGATGCTTATGGCAACAGGATCAATGGTCACTTTGATAACGAGTATGTATTCTTTTGCAGAACATCTTATGCCCGATTCGATGACACTTACCATATTGCTATCTTTTCTCGTATCAGATTACTTTAACAAAGATGGAGATCTTACATGGAAAGTGATCTTGAACAAAGCGAAATTCGTCGCTGCAGGCATTTCTTCTTTGATTGTCTCTGCAGGAGTGATGATTTTGATGAACATGTATTTTGTCAGTGAAGTTTATTTTCTTTACGGGAACACAAATTATCAATACATAAGCGCTTATCAAAACGCAGCATCGCAGGCAAACAATCAATTGAATTCCGTCAACACCGAAATAAACAATTTAAAATCATACAGTGGAAATTATTCGTATTTGAATCCGCAAACTTACGTTCAGTCAAAACTTCAACAGTTACTCGCTTCAAATCCAAATTTGAACCAAACTCAGGCCTCACTTCAACTTGAATCTCAAAGACAGCAAGAATATAACCAGATAATGAATCAGTTGAATTCGAATCTTCAAAGCATTCAGACGGCTATAAATCAATTCAACACTTACGAAACGACATCTTACGATGGGGCAAAGTACGATTTTCTCCATTCAGTTGAATGGGACAACACCTACGGTACGTCCGAATTTTACCTTGGCTTGCTTGCAACTTTCCCGCAAAGAGATCAAGAGATAATAAACCAGTTAAACAAGGCTCTTTCATCGGGATCCACATCGGCACAACTTAACGTTTTAAAAGATCTCTTTTACGGTAAAAATGATATAACCCAGTACATCCATCCTAACTTCAAAAATCTCAATTACAAGGGTGACTACGATCTCATAGCAAGTATGGTCAATTCGGGAATTCCACTTGTAGATCTCTGGAACACACTTAACATAAACCAGATTGTTCAAATGCAGATGTACCAGGACGGAATAGATTATCTCAAAACTTCTTTGCAATCCTTTGCCGAGAAGAATTCTTACAGACTTATAGGCCAATTCTCAGCACTTCTATCGAGCATGAACAGATCTCAGGCATCAACATATCAGGATGCAATGAGCAAGTATCCTCAATTCAAATCACAATTTGAATCTTTGATAAAGACCCACGATCAACTTGCACAGGATGCATTCAATCAAATGGAAAACTGGTACGATCAATTGATATTCATCCTGCCAGGTGGCTGGAACAGGTACTCCGGATGGAATCAAATTTACGCAGAATACATAAACAACGTTTTACAAAATGCGCCTCTTGATGCAACAACTTATGCCAAGATAAAAGAAATTGCCGGAAAATACGTCTGGATAGGATACTACATGCAAAAAACGTACTGGGCAATTCCTTTGAACACTATGGATATTTTCACCTCTTTGGCACAGGATTTCATAAACAAACAGATGTATTCCGAAGCACTGACAACCGTAAATGATACTTTGTCCATTTTCAAACCTGCTTACGAGTGGAATGTCGCAGATTTGAACAGATACAAAGGAGATACCAACACATACAACGAAGCGCAAAATTTCATAACTCAATATCAGGCACTTCAGACAAAACGTACCCAGTTCCTTTCGCAGTTAAAGGCAGTTTACGAATATGCCTTTACCAACCCGACTCAGCAGGCAACGGCACAAACATATCTTAACGATTGGAACCACAATATTCTTACGGGTGTTACAACAAATGCGTCAACATCTGATATAATATCTTCTATAACAAGTATGATTTCAACCTCAACGGTCAAATGATCGATCGTGAGGTATCAAAAAGGATACTTTTGTGTATAATAGATACGTATCCCAGAGAACATGAAACAAAAGATCCTTTTCAGGTTCTCATAGGTACGGTTCTAAGTCAGAGAACACGTGATGCAAACACAGCGGAAGCATCACATGCTCTCTTTAGGAGATTCCCAACGGCAAATGCCCTTTCAAAAGCGAAGATTTCAGATGTTGAAAGGCTCATAAAACCGGCGGGAATGTACAAACAAAAAGCGGAGCGGATAGTTCGTATCGCTCGTGAGATTGTTGAGCGTTGGAAAGGGAATGTTCCAGCGAATCTTGATGATCTCATAAAATTCAGCGGTGTTGGTAGGAAGACGGCTAATATCGTGTTGGCTGTTTCTTACGATCTTCCTGTTATTGCGGTGGATGTACATGTTCACAGAATCTCAAACAGGATAGGGATCGTAAAGACGAAGACTCCTTACGAAACTGAAATGGCCCTCATGGATCTTGTGCCGGAATCTTATCGTACGCGGTTGAATGGAGCGATGGTGAAATTCGGCCAGTCAGTTTGTCTGCCAAGAAATCCAAAATGTCAATCTTGCACCTTTAAGGAGGTGTGCGAGTACGGCCGAAGTAATATTAGCGGGAGCGAAGTTAAGCAATTTGGAAGAAAAAGAGGCTGAAATTTGTGATCTGACAACGTTTAAGATGTCAGGAAAAGTTAAGATCGTAAAGCCTCGTGACATTTTGCAATTTGAAGAACTCATACGTTATTTCCTCGAAAGCAAAAAGGATTTTAAGATCATCGGTGGCGGTTCGAACACGGTGATCAAAAGTAACCTTGAAACTCCTTTCGTTTTAACATCCGGCCTTAACAACTTCAAATTCGACGAAAAGTACGTTGTTGCAGAAAATGGCGTTAAACTTTCAGTGCTGCTTTCCGAAGCGATAAAAAGAGGAATGTCTGGACTGGAATTTTCAATTGGCATTCCTGGGACCATAGGAGGAGCATTGTACATGAACACCGGTGCTTTTGATGGGGAAATATCAAAATGCGTGGAAAGTGTCGAAGTCATCGATGAAAATGGAAGATTGTACGAATTAAATGCCGAAGATCTTGATTTTTCTTACAGACATTCTATTTTCCATCAAAAACGCATGTGGATCAAAAAATGCGTTCTAAAACTTGATTTTGCCCAGAGGAAAGAAGATGTACTTGAAAAAAGTTTGAGGAACTGGTCGAGAAAAAGAAGCACACAACCTATAACCTTTCCGAGTGTCGGATGCGTTTTCAAAAATCCACCCGGCGATTATGCCGCAAGGTTAATAGATGCAGCGAATTTGAAGGGGTATCGCGTTGGAGGGATCGAAGTTTCGAAGTTACATGCCGGTTTTTTTGTAAACGTTGGAGGTGCTACTTTTGAGGATTTCAAGGCTGTGTATTCTGAAGTCGTCACGAGGGTGAAAGAGAAATTCAGTGTTGATCTTGAACCGGAGATAACAATCGTAAGTTGAATTCGAGGTGTAAAAATTGAAAGTTTTATACGGCCTGTGCACGTGGGGTTTAGGGCACATGACGCGTAGTTTGCCTTTAATGAGAAGGCTTATCGATGATGGACATGATCTTGTGATATACACGTCAGATAGGCCATTGCTTGCTCTGAAAAAAGAATTCGGAGACAAATGCGAATACGTGGAAAGTGTTGAATATCCCAGCCCTTATGCTAAAAACGGCACATTCGCTTTAAGGTTGACCTTAATGATGCCTGCGATAATAAACGCGATAGTAAAAGAGCATAAAGAAATTTTGAAATTGTCACAAGATCTTGATGTGGATGTTTTAATATCCGATTCTGAATACGGTGTTTTCGATAAAACAAAGCCTTCATTTTTCATATTTCATCAACTAAGGTACGTTCCGCCTGATTTTTTGAGGATTTTGAAAAATCAAACTGAAAGATTCAATTATCATTTTAGAAATTCTTTCACAAAGTTCGTGGTGCCGGATTTTCCAAATGATGGCGGTCTAACGGGTAATCTTTCCCATAACCTTTCTTACATGTCTTCCGATCAGGTAAAGTACATCGGAATACTTTCGGATTATCAAAAGATGGATGTTGATCAAGACATAGATTATCTCATATCTCTCTCTGGAAGAGAACCAAGTAGAAGTATCCTTGAAAAAAAGATCGTAGATCAGATAAAAGTTTTAAAAGGTAACGTTGCGCTTGTAAGAGGAATGCCTGAAAATGCCGAAAAGATCAAAATACCAGGCGTTGAAGTTATAAATTATGCTGGAAAAGGTTTAAGAGACGAACTTATGAATAGATCCAAATTTGTGATAGCGAGATCAGGATATTCGACGATAATGGATATGGCTGAACTCGGTAAAAATGGTTTGCTTATACCCACGCCAGGTCAAACAGAACAGGAATATCTTTCCGAATATCTTTCTGAAAAATTGTACTTTCATTCGGTTAACGAAAATGATATAGATCTCGAAAAAGATATTGAAATTGCAAAGAGTTATAATGGATATAATCCGCCATGGAGAACAGCACAAAGTGTCGAAAAATTCATGGACATAATCAAGATCGCAGTTGGAGGTTAAATCTGTGAAAATCGTATCGATAGTAGGTGCAAGACCGCAATTCATAAAAGAATCTTTGGTTGGAAAAAAATTGAACGAATTTGGAATAAATGAAATACTCGTTCATTCGGGGCAACATTACGATTTCAACATGTCCGATATTTTTTTCAAAGTGCTGGAAATAAAAAATCCACAGTACAATCTCGGAATCGGTTCTGGAACACATGCGGAGCAAACGGGAAAGATCATGATCGAATTTGAAAAGATTTTGATGAAGGAAAAACCTTCACTTGTGCTTGTTTACGGTGATACAAACACAACTTTGGGAGGAGCGTTAACTGCTGCAAAATTGAAAATTCCCGTTGCCCATGTCGAAGCGGGGCTGAGACAGGAACCAAAGGATATGCCGGAAGAGATAAATAGAGTTTTGACAGATAGGATATCCCAATTTAAATTTTGCCCTTCTCAAAAAGCCGTTGAAAACCTTGCAATGGAAGGCATGAAAAGCGGAGTTTATTTCACCGGAGATGTCATGTTAGATGTTTTTTTGAAATTCAAAAAAGATGTCGATATGAAAACAGTACTTGAAAGATACGATCTTAAACCTAAAAGGTACGTCTTTTCAACGATTCACAGGGACTTCAACACGGATATCGAAACAAGGTTAGAATCTATCCTGAAGGGTCTTTCGAGGGTGGCCAAGCAGATGCCGGTCATCTTTCCGATTCATCCGAGAACCAAAAAGAGAATTTCTGAATTTGGTTTAGGAGATCTGCTAAAAACCTTAAAAGTTATCGATCCTGTTGGATATGATGAAAGCGTTGCTCTTACTTCCAATGCTTTCTCGATAGTCACGGATAGCGGCGGACTTCAAAAGGAATCTTATTTTGCGGGTATCCCGGGTGTCGTTGCGATGAAAGATACAGGTTGGATTGAACTCGTTGAATCCGGATGGAATGTACTTGCGGACGCAGATGAGGAAAAAATATATGATGGAGTCTTTCGTCATCCTGAACCTGATGACATCAAAGAAATATACGGGGACGGCAATGCCTCGGAGAAAATTGCGAACATCATAAGGAATATCAAAATATGAAAATAGCAGTTGTAGGTTTCGGTGCGGCAGCCATTGGGTTTATCAACGAAGTTAAGGACAAAGGTCATGAGATACACGTGATAGAAAAATCTCGAGACATATACAGTTCGAGCATCTCCGGAATAAGGTCCGACGGAAAACTTTTCATTTCATCAAGTATGGGCGGAGACATAGAAATACCGCTTGAAACACAAAAAGAAGTTGTCAACTTTTACCTTGATAAACTTGATGAATCAGAAAGGAAAGATGTAAGAACTGGTATCTCTTTCGACAGAAAATCGACATTTTTTGAAAAATTTTACTCAAAGGGATTTGAACCTGTCAACGCCTACTTCTATCATATAGGTACAGATCGGCTCAAAAATCTCCTTGAAAATATCTACAACGAATTCTCCTCTTACGAAAACATAAAATTTCATTTCGGCATAAAGGCTGAAAATGTAAGTTTCGATGGAAATAAGATAAAAATTACAGGATCGAATTTTGAAGATACGTTCGATTACGTTGTCATTTCAGTTGGCAGGAGTGGTCATGGACTTGTAAAATCCATGACGACAGATCACCCCGAAATAGTGACTTCTGGAAATATAGTTGACGTTGGAATAAGATACGAACTTCCGGATCACGCAGTTGAAGAACTCAACGAGGAAATGTACGAGTTCAAAGTCAGAATGAGGACAAAAACGGGTTACATGGTCAGAACCTTTTGTAACAATCCATCCGGTAAAGTTGTGCTTGAAGAATATGATGATTTCGTCACGGTCAATGGTCATTCAAATTCCAACGGAAACAGCGAGAACACGAATTTTGCCGTACTGTGCAGCACATCTTTTACCGAACCTTTCAACGATCCGATAGGTTATGGAACTTACATAAGCAAACTTGGGAATATCCTTGCAGGAGGAAGAAAGGTCATTTTGCAGACTTATGGAGAATTTTTAGAAAATAAAAGAACCAAAAGAATTGGAAGGGTAAAACCCACTTTGAGCGATGAAAGTTATATTTTGGGAGATATAAATCTCGTGCTTCCGCGAAGAATAGCCATATCACTTGCCGAATTTATAGAGAAATTAGGAGAAGTTGTACCGGCGATAGTCTATTCGGACAATCTCATGTATGCAGTTGAAGTCAAATTTTATTCAAAAAAGATAAACAACGAAAAATATAAAAATCTTAAATTCATAGGTGATTGCAGTGGCCATACAAGATCTATAACCTACGCTACATGCCACGGCAAAATGTTGGGAAGATCCATCGCGTGACCGTATCAAACCTTTATTTTAAAACTCAATTAGATCTTTGATCTTATCAACCGTTTTAGGCCCTATTCCATTTACTTTCATCAAATCGGCAGGCGTATGAAAAGGCCCGTGAGTTTCTCTGTAATCAACTATTTCACGGGCCTTAATTGGACCTATCGAAGGAAGGTTTTCTATTTCTTTAGCCGTTGCCTCATTTATCTTTATTTTACCACTTTTTACGTCATTCTTCGAGGTAGATGATGAAAAGCCTGTCACAACACTTGAAATTTTATCAAGTGTCGATTGACCTATTCCTGGGACGTTTAAAAGATCTTCTAACTCTTGAAATGGTCCAAACTTTTCTCTGTAATCGACAATTGCCTTTGCTTTAGTCATTCCTATGTTTGGAAGTTTATCAAGTTCTTGAACTGTTGCCGTATTGACATTTACAACCTTAAAGGTATTTGGTGATGCACTTCTGGTAATTTTATCGCTTTCCGCAAATGCCTCTTTCAAAGGTACAATCGCGGTCAAAAATATTCCAATCACGGAAACGAGAATGATGCTTCCTATTATGATTCTCGTTTGGGTTTTCATTTATCAAGGAATGGTTCTTATAAGCCAAGAAGAAACGGTTCCAATCATGGAAGTCACATTTGGATTGGAAGTTATTGAATTGGCATAATTAAGTGCCGGTGTGTAGCCCGTAAATACTCCTATGAAAAGTGCTGATTGCGTTGAATAATCTATTTTGAAAGCCGGGATTCCCAAATTCCTTAGTGATTTCACAAGTGCAAGCACCCTGTCTGGATAAGGAGAAGATAAAATTTGAATTGAATATGTAACGCCTTTTCCCGGATAAGCAACGTAATACAATCCGTTTTCCTGGGCAATTTCGTAAGTATTGATACCGGACAGCATGGCATTGACGGCGCTCAAACTTGTAGATGTCGTTGTCGTTAAAGTTACATTTGAACTTATGGATTGGGCTGAACTGGAGATCAAAGCCATGAAACCACTTTGACTTTGAGTTTGCGATGATGTTTGTGATGAAACAGGCTGAGATGTTTGTGAAGGTGCTGAAAGACTCTGTAAGTTGGAAATTAAACTTCCAACCTGATTTGTCAGAGAGGTGACGTTAGATTGAGTGTTGGCAATTTTTTGATCTTCCGAAGAGATCTTACCGGCAAGATCTGTGTACATATTTCTGACATAAGCGGTAAGCGATGCCACCGTTGCTTGTTGCGTTGCCATTGATCTTTCGAGTTTAGCCATCTGCATCGACAAAACAGAAGTCGTACTTGCCATATAAGACGTCATTGAAGCAACAGACGTTTGAGTTTCGGATATTTTCTGATCAAAACTCGAAATTTTCGCAGTCAAAACCCCAGCCCATATCAAAGCTATAAGACCTATTATTATTGCAGCAATCAGCAATATAAATCTCAGATCAAAATTTTCTTTTTCCATTTTGCACCTTCAAAAAATTACGGAATTGTCCTTACAAGCCACGATGAGGCTCCAGATCCAGTTATGGATGTGATATTTGGAGTTGAAATCGCATTTGCGTAATTAGATGCCGAGTTGTAATCCGGGAAAACCCCTATGAAAAGTCCCGATTGAGAAGCGTAATCTATCTTAAATGCCGGTACCCCGGCACTTCTCAGGGCTTTAACAAGTGATAACACCCTATCAGGGTAAGGAGAAGAAAGGATTTGAATTGAATATGTAACGCCACTTCCTGGATATGCAAAATAGTAAAGGTTATTTACCTGCGTTATCTCATAAGTTCCGGTTGTCGAAAGAATAGGCTTGAGAGAGTCAAGATTAGTTGCCGTTATCGTTGTTAGAGATAAACTTGAACTTAAAGATTCAGGTGCGTTTGTAAGCAGGAGTGGATAGGTTACAGATTGCAATGAGATGTAAGTCGATTGCAACGTTGGCAGATTTACCGATATCTGCGATGAAAGTCTTGTCACACTTAAAGACTTTAACTTAGTTATACTCGCCGTCAAAGAAGCAACGCGAGTCGTCAAAGAAGCAACGGCAGTTTGGGCACTTGAAGCTTTTTGCTCTACGGTACTTAACTTTCCACTTAAAGAGGCAACCCATATAAGGGCTCCAAGCGCAACGACTATAAACACGACAAGTAGAACCACTCTTATCATAGAGTACATATTCTGCTTATCCATTTTCAACCTCCCTTTATATCAACCCTTTTGAATGGGCCGAATAAATCATTTCTGTCAAGAAACCTGGAAAAATCTGATAATCCATCGTTTTACCGATCTTAACCGGCAGTTTCATCTTTAAAGGTTCTTCGTAAGCAGAGATTTGATCTACCGCACTTGAAAGATCGAAATGTACGTTGGAACATTTTTTCAAGATTGAGTATATTTTATCCATTTCATCTTCTGAAATAAAACCGAGTTTGTGAGAAACGAAAGATTCGATCATAACACCGTAGTAAGTGGCAACAAGGTATGGCATGTTCAACTGGGAAGCGCTCATCAGTGCTTTTGAACTTTCCTCTCCCACGATTTCCCAGTTGCTATTGGCTTTCATCCTGAGACTTTCAAAGATCACGTGAGATATGACTTCATAGTTACTCATGAGTTCTGAATCAAGTATTTTGTCTATCATATCGAAAAATTTTTTCGAATGTGACAACCCAAACGCAATTGCATGTACCATTGAAAGTCCTTTTTCCTCTATTACCTGAGTTTTGGTGAATTCAGTTATGTTTACAAGATGGTTTGGCTGAAATTTAACTTTCATGGCATCCTTAACCCTATCAAAATTAAGATAAACTTCATTTCTGAAAAAGCCTTCAATTTGAGCACTTAAAGTTGTAGGCACAAAAACAACGTCTAATTTCCTTTTGTAGGTACCAAAAGCAAAGCCACATGTGTCAAGCACCGTTCCACCGCCAACAACGACGATGACAGGATCGATAATTTCAGAATTCATGATCATATTTTGGACATCCATCATTCCTATAACGGATTTAGACCTTTCTCCTGCAAAGATAGGCGTGTTATCTATGTTGTAAGCAAAGTCTGTGTGAAAAAGTTTTATTTTTGAGTCGATTATGTACACAAAATGCCTTCCGGGATACAAAGAAACAAGAAAATCTGAAAAGTCATTTTTCTTGTCAAGAATATGGACTGACATCTTTTGCTGTTCACTTTGCGACGGTACAAAATCGGCTACTAACAAATCGTCCTCCTACTCGTTCTGTGTTTGTCCAAACCTAACTTTATCGTATTTTTCAATTAACACCTTACCGCCTCTTATGTAGGCTATAGCATTTTCGATAGGTTCACTTAAATGGATGACATGTTTGGCTATTTCTACGAGTTCTGGCGTCATCAACGTTGCATATATTATAGACCCTTCATCCCCTCTTGATCCAGCCCTTACAACTCCGCGTGCTTCACCTATTATGACAACGTTACCCGAAGAGATGATTTCTCCTCCATCGTTGAGATTTCCTATAAGCATGACATCACCATCATGAACTATTGCCTGACCCGATCTTACGGTCTTTTTTATGACTTTTGTCGGGTTTAACTGGTGCATGTTATTTTCATCTTCTACAAGGCTCAATTTTTCCTTGACGGAAATGGTATTCTGCTTTACTTTCTGATTCATCTCTCCAACGAGTATTTCTCCGACTTTAAACCCCATCTTTTCAACAAAAGAAACTATTTCGGTTATGTCTTTTGAATATTTATCTTTATCTTTGAGCATGATGGATATTTTATCATCCTCAGAGAAAAAACCGTTCAACTGGGAAAATTTGTTTGTTACTTGAACAAAAAGATCGTCAAGATCATCGTAATCCTCAACGTAAAGCACAACTCCTCTTTTCGTCATTCTCAAGTCAACATTTCCCATTACCCCACCTCTTGAATTAAATCATTTTTTCTTACCGTCAAGATAATGAACAACATCTCCAACCGTGACAAATTTTTCTAACTTATCATCTTCAATCTTAACACCGAATTCATCCTCAAGTGCCATGGCAAGGTCTACCACATCTAAAGAGTCAGCACCCAGATCATCTATAAAAGATGAACTTTCCGTGATTTTATCGGCTTCTACGCCGAGTTTGTCTGCAATCGTTTTTTTCACTTTTTCAAAGGTGTCTTCCATTTTTCTCTCTCCTTTCAAAAATCCTCGGGCATTTCATAACTTATTTTACCAAATTTTTCATGTGTTATTTCTCTGTGTAAGGTCAAAAGCGTTCTGTTGATATCTAAAACCCCGCCTTTTATTATAAATCCACGTTGCATTCCGTAACTTTCTATCCTTTTGACTATCGAATCGCCTTCACCTATTTTTTCTATCAGTTCTGGTTTTATCTTCGATAGAAGGTCAAGTTCGTAATATACCAAAGCCTCAAAATCTACCTGTTCAATGTCTATGACGTTGCAAAGACCAAGTTTTGCGTAGAGAGTCTCATTCGAAATTCTTGGATACGTTATTCCCGGTGTATCAAGCAGTTTCATTCTGTCATCTATTCTTATCCATTGAACGGACCTTGTTATACCCGGCTTATCACCTATGAGTGTTGCCCTTCTCTTTTTGATCATGTTCACAAGCGTTGATTTACCAACGTTAGGCATGCCTACCACTAAGATGTTGACTTCATGATCAGATCTGAAAGGATCAAAGATATCGTGAATATTCTGCATTTCTTTTATAGATCCGTAGAGTGTCTGACAATCTTTGGAAAACTTTTCAACCCATCTTTTGGTTACATCGTCTTCGGCGAGATCCGCTTTGTTAAGAAAGATCATTCGCTTTTTGTCTTTGAAATAAGGCTCCATGTCTAAAGGCCTTGTCGCCATTGGCGCACGTGCGTCAACAACTTCCACTATGCCACTGACGAGTTTTATAAGCGATTTTATAGCCCTTTTTGCTTTCTCAACATGAGACGGATACCAGACTTCCATTATTTCATCACTCCAAATCTGTTGAGAGGCCATATTCGTAAGAACGGGGTCCCTATCATGTTTGACATAGGCACAAATCCCCAGTATCTGCTGTCAAAGGAGTCTGTCGTGTTATCACCCATTGCAAAAAAATAGCCCGCTGGTACGTGTATCACTATATTTCCGGAAGCATCTTTTGTAACATAATTTCCCCACTTCGAAACCACAGAGTTGTAATATGTGTTATAGTCCATGTCTTCGTTGTAATAAAGCAAAAATTGATAGTCAGGGCTCGAAATGTATTTCTGCGGATTGGCAAGTTCATAGTAATAATTAGGATCGCTAAAAATCCCTACTTTGGTGTATAGATGATCTTTAAGCGCCGCCGGAATTTTGCCGTCAACTTCGACGTTGTAGAAATAGGGATGTCCTGCCGCCGGAACAAGTTGAACCGTATCTCCTCCGACCGCTACCAATCTTTTGACGTATTTCACGTGACCGGCATAATGCACAGGACTTAAGGCATCCATGAATTTATCGAATGGCCCTAACATTGCCAAAGAAGATTTATCAACAAAAGGCGTCCAAAAAACTATGATATCTCCTATTTTAAGATCTTTGTAATGCCATGATATCTGATCCACAAAGATCCTGTCTCCTGGCATTATCGTCGGAATCATGGAACCGGTAGGAACTATCATCGTATCGAGCACAAAAAGTTTTACCGGAATGACGATAAGGATGGCTATGACAATTGCCTTTATCCATTCCCATGATTCATGCTTTACCTTTTTCGAAAGATCGTTTTTTGGCTTTCTGACGTTGTTCGCCACTTTCAGCACCTTAAGCGTTTGGCAACTGGCGTTTTTCTTTCATTCTTGCTTTCTTCCCCTTCAACGCTCTTATGTAGTAAAGTTTAGCGCGCCTTATTTTGTTGTGTCTTACAACGGAAATTTCTTTTATTGAAGGTGTGTTGAAAGGAAAAATTCTTTCAACGCCAATGGCATTATGAGATATTTTCCTGACGGTAAAAGTACGCCCACCCGAAGATCCGGACATGGCTATAACCGTTCCTTCAAAAATTTGACCTCTTTCTTTTCCACCTTCAACAACAGAGGTGGTAACTTTCACAACATCTCCAATGGATATCTTTGGAAATTCTTTTCTATCTGGCATTTCAATCGCCCTTATGAGTTGATCCATTTTTAACTGCCTCCTTTTTGTACAAATTCTCCTATAACCCTATCTAAGGTTATCGCAACCGCTGATCTGACTGAAAGATGGTTGTAATCAGAATGTCCTCTGATTGATTCAAGAGACACATCGCAAGTTTCAAGAATTTCTTTTGGCATTCCTTGTCCTGTTCCAAAAAGAAACAAAATAGGCCTTTCTTCTCTTAAAACCATTTCTTTCATCTCATCGTAGGGAACCATGTTGGATCTTTTTTTTGCCGATGTAAAAACTTTTATCGGGCTGATTCCCTCTGCTTTTGTTATATCTTCGATCAGATCTTCGTAATAAGAAACCATTTTTACAAGTTCCAATGCTTCATACCTTGACGCATTGTAATTCTTGCCAAAATCGCTTCCCCAGAAATTCAAAACCCTTGTCACTATTTGCTTTTGAACGGGAAGGTTGTTAACAACGTAATACCTTTTGATCATGTAAGTTCTGCAAGTTCTCGCGATATCATGAACATCCATGTTGACAACCGCTGTGGTTAAAATCCTTCCATCTTTACCTGTTATCGGGTAATGCAAAACAGCCACGTATATTTTGTTCAACATTCTTTTTTCTCTCTGAGAAGTGCTATTATGGCGGCCTTTTCTTCAATACTTAAATCTCTTTTGAGAAAAAGGTCTGGCCTTTTTTCGATGGTCCTTTTTATGGCATCTTTAAGGAGATATTTGCCTATCTTGGCGTGATCTCCAGATCTAAGCACTTCTGGTACATCCATATCCCTGTAAGATTGGGGCCTTGTGTAATTCGCATGATCGAGAAGACCTGAAAAAAAAGAATCATTTTCAACCGAAACCTCTTTGCCCACAACACCAGGTATCATTCTTGCCATAGCCTCAACGAAGACCATCGTGATCGTTTCTCCTCCGCTTATAACAAAATCACCTATCGATATCTCCTCATCCACGATGGACATGATCCTTTCATCCACTCCTTCATACCTTCCGCAAATGAACATCACATCATCTTTTTGTGATAATTCGAAGGCTTTAGATTGATCAAATGTTTCTCCCTGCGGAGAGGGATAAACTATCCATGGCCTTTGATGGCTTTTTAAGTATTCATCGAACATTTCAAAAACAGGCTCAACCTTCATAACCATTCCGATGCCAGTTCCATACGCGTAATCATCTGTCGTTTTGTGCAAGTCATGGGCATAATTTCTTAGATTTATGACGTCAAAATTGATCTTACCCGTTTTTATGGCTCTTCCGACTATGCCGTATTCTTTGAACTGATCGAAAAGTTCTGGAATGGTCGTTACGACTTCGATGTTCAATCAAAACCACTCCATTTTTTTGACAACTATTTCGTTATTTTCAACATCGATCTTCACGATGTAATCTTTTATCACAGGTATGAGCACTTCGTCGTCTCCAACGACAAGCACATCATTTGATCCTGTCTGAATTACATCTTTAACCATCCCGACTTTTGATCCGTCTTCGTAATAGACAAAAGCATCGATAAGTTGGTAAAAGTAATATTCATCCTTTTTCAAAGCGGGTAAATCCGTTTCGTTGATGTACACCATCTGCCCTGCGATTTTTTTTGCTTTTTCGGCAGAGTCGAATCCTAAAAGGCCCATTACGTGATGGTTATTCATCTTAGTCACAAAATTTATCTTTACTTTGATAACCCTTTTCGAATTCTGCCCTATCCATACATCTCGATCCACAAAACTTGCAAGGTCGCGATCTTCAACGTAAGAATAAAATTTTACCTTACCATCCAAACCAAAGATCGAAAAAATTTTACCTATTGCGACAAGGTTCATCTGATCACCTTTAATTCAAAATCGCCTTCGCCATTTTTCAAAGATCTTAACGTTAAGTCTATTGATTTTATAGTTCGACCATCTTTACCTATGATTTGACCGATGTCATCATCCGAAGCAAATATCTCGTATATGATCTTTTTGCCTTCAAATTTTTCTTGAACTCTTACCAATTCAGGATCTTTACAAATAGATTTTACTACAAATTCAAGTGGTTCTTTGATGTCCACAATTCATTCCTTCACTTTCGCAAAGCGTTTTTCATGATACGTCTTCATGATCCCATTCTTCGAGAGTAAGGATTTAACGGTTTCTGTTGGTTGTGCTCCACATTGCAACCAATAAAGTGCCCTTTCGTCATCTATTTTGATTTCGAATGGCGATTTCATGGGGTTGTAATACCCCAGAGATTCTATGTAAGCACCATCCCTTGTTTTCGAAGATTCGACGACGATAATTCTGTAAAAAGGTTGACCTCTTTTGCCCATCCTCGTGAGTTTGATCTTAACCATCTTGCACCTCCTTGTTCATTTCATCTGAAATGGAAATTTTCCGATTTTACCTTTTTTATCCATTTTATTAAAACTCTTGATCATTTTTTTCATTTCATCGTAATTTTTCATCAATTTGTTTACCTCTGAAATTGGTCTGCCGCTTCCACGTGCTATTCTTTCTTTCCTTGAGAAATTCATGATCTCGGGATTGCTTCTTTCTTTTTTTGTCATTGAATTTATGATGGCTTCAACATGTCTAACCTGTTCGTCGTCAATTTTTAAATCCTTCATGTTTTGGGCGCCAGGTATCATTTCAAGTATCGAAGAAAGGGATCCCATCTTTTTTATCTGGTGAAGTTGATCAAGAAAATCATCGAATGTAAATTGCGCTTTTTTAAGCCTTTTTTCCATTTCCTCCATTTTTTTGCTGTCGAGGTCTTCTTGAACTTTTTCGACAAGCGATACTATGTCTCCCATTCCAAGAATTCTCGATACAATTCTATCCGGATAAAACAGATCAAACTGATCTAATTTTTCTCCCATACTTGAAAATTTTATCGGTTTTCCGGTTACATACTTCGTTGACAACGCTATACCGCCTCTCGCATCTCCGTCAAGTTTTGTCAGTATAAAACCGGTTAAAGAAAGACGTTTATCAAATTCAACGGCAGCATTTACGACATCTTGGCCAGCCATTGAATCAAGTGCCATGAGGATCTCGTCTGGTTTGACGATTTCTGTTATCGCTTCGGCCTCTTTCATCATTTCTTCATCTATTTGAAGCCTTCCTGCCGTATCAACTATCAGTACGTCGGCTCCTTTTTTGATCGAAAAGTCGAAAGCCTCTTTTGCTATCTTGTAAGGATCTTTTCTGTCTCCTGAAAAAACCGGCACATCTATGCTTTTACCCAGAGTCTCGAGTTGATCGATAGCCGCTGGTCTATGAACGTCATCGGCGACAAGTACGGGTGTTCTACCGTTCTTTTTTTTAAGCCACAAAGCAAGTTTGGCCGCGGCAGTAGTTTTTCCACTCCCCTGGAGTCCTGCAATCAATATGACAGCCGGCCTTGAATGCAAATCAAGGGACGGTTGATCGCCAAAAAGATTCAACAATTCATCATTCACGATCTTGATGAATTGTTGATCTGGCGATATACTTTGGATTACCTTTTCTCCAATCGCACGCTGAGAAATTTTTTCCGTCAAATCTTTGACGACTTTATAATTGACATCTGCTTCGAGCAAAGAAAGTTTAACTTGCTTGACGGCATCCTGAATGTTGTTTTCGGTTATCTTTCCTTTGCCTCTTAAAATTTTAAACGCTTCTGTCAACTTACCCTGTAAACTTTCGAACATTTACACACCTCTGGGGTAAGTATACTCTACGGATGCCTCTCAAGTCAATTAAGAAAAATGAAACAATTTGTGAATGAAGAAAGAAGAGTTACTTTAAATCCTTTGGGAATGTCACTCCGGCTTTTATCTCACCTACCAGTATTTCAACTGCTTTTTGGAATTGAGGATCTGACAAATTTATCTTTGCTGTACTTTGAGTGGACATAACCACACTCTGTATAAGTTGCTTGTAACTTTCCGCTTCCGTTGGCGTTGCACCGGATGAGACGACATAATCAGGTTCAATTCCCTTTAAATTTATATCCTGACCGTTTGGGGTAAAGTAATGATCTGTGACTAACAGGAGCAAACCTCCGTTGCTCAATTGAAATTCAGTCTGGACGGCTGCCTTTCCAAATGTTCTTTCACCGACGAGCACACCGATATCGTTATCTCTCAAGGCTGCCGATACTATTTCGGAAGAAGAAGCGGATCCATTGTTAACAAGCACAACAACTGGAATTTTAGGATCAAGTCCTCCGGCAGATTTAAATGGGTATTCGTATCCGTTTTTGTCTCTCATGGTAATTATAAGTTTACCTTGTGGGAGAAATTGGCTTGCAACGTCTAAAGCAGCGGTGAACAAACCTCCCGGATCATCCCGTAAGTCTAAAATTAAACCTTGAATATGCTGATTTAAAAGGGCTGCAAAAGCACTGTTGAAATCACTTGATGTTGTTTCGCTGAAATTCGTTATACGGATGTAACCGATTTTAGTTCCCGAGGCTTCAAACGTAGTTGACTTTACGGTTTTGAGTTCTATTATGGATCTTTTCAACATCAAAGTCATCGTTGCTTTATCAGAAGGCCTGTAAAGTTGAATTGTCACGGTCGATCCTGGTGTACCGCGCAAGGCATCCACGGCTTTAACGTAACCAAGTGCTTTAACACTTGTACCATCTATTGATGTTATGAGATCTCCGCTCTTTATGCCAGCCTTTTCTGCGGGTGAATCATACATTGGACTTATAACCTCGATAGCGTTACTCGTGGCGTTAAATGTCACTTCCGTACCTATGCCTCCGTACTGAGAAGAGGTTTGAATGCTGAATTCCTTTGCCTCGCTTGGAGAAAAATAGTAAGTAAAATGACCTCCGAGATTTGCTATTATTGCTTCTATTGCGGCATCTTGAAGTTTTTCAAAGTCAACTGATGATTCGTTGTAATAATAGGTTTTTATCAATTTAAGCACTTGACTTACGGTATCTGAGTTTGATTGTGCCAAATTCTCTGTGGCCCATGCAGCACTTACTATGGCGGCAATCAAAAAGAAAGAAACGATGATTTTTTGAAATTTTCTCATTTACTTTCTCCTTTCAACGATATTTGAAGATTGCCTTCAAAAGTGATTCAAGTTTTTCATTTCCGGTTGAAGAAAAATCTCTTAAACAATCGTAAGTATAATCTTTTGTGAGTATCCTTCCCACAGAATCAAGGGCAGACTTTATGGCCGAAATTTCAAGCAAAATGTCCGGACATGCCCTTTCATTCTCTACCATCGATTGAATGCCCCTTACCTGTCCTTCTATTCTTTTGAGCCTTTTTATAATTTTTTCCCTTTCCATCTTTTCCATGTTTTTCCTCCAACGAAAAATCTATGTTTCCCTTTGTTTTATCCGCGGATATTATTTTTGCCCTGAGTTTGTCTCCCATTCTAAAAACTCTTCCGTTTCTTCCCGTAAGGATATTCATTTTCTCATCATGAACGTAATAATCACTCAAGGTTGATAAGTGAATTAAACCGCTTATACTTTTGTCTGGTATTTCAACGAATATTCCAAAATCCGTCACACCCGTCACAACAACGTCAAAAGATTCTCCTATGTGATCTGCTGCATATTCAATTTTCTTTATGGAAATGAGATCTCTTTCTGCCTGATCCGCTACCACTTCTCTTTCAGAACTTTGCTTGGCAATAGACGGTAATAATTTAGAATAATTTTCGATCTCTTCTTTAGAAAATTTCCCATTTTCAATGTATATTTTCAGAAGTCTGTGGACCACGAGATCGGGATATCTTCTTATAGGACTTGTAAAATGAGTGTAATTCAAAGAAGCGAGGCCAAAATGACCAACGTTTGTTTCGGAATAAATAGCCTTTTTCATGGATCTGACGAGTAATCTTTGGATCACAGATTCGAGCGGATGCCCTTTTATCTGCTCCAAAATTCTTTGAAGCATTATCGGTTGGATATTTTCCGTTATTTTAAATTTTATTCCTATTGCCTTTAAATATTCTGAAAGTTCCGAAATCGTTTCAAAATCAGGCTTACCGTGGATCCTGTATATGAAAGGTAAACCGCTTCTATCGAAGAGTTCCGCCACAGACTCATTGGCACTTATCATGAATTCTTCAATCATGATTTCGGCGATATTTTGAACTCGCAAAGTTACGTCTTTGACTTTCCCGTCTTCAATTTCTATCTTCACTTCATCTGAAGTGAATTCTATGGAACCTCTTCCAAGCCTGCTTGTCTTTATGGTGTGGGCGAGTTCTCGCATGAGTTCAAGATCAGGCCTCAGAAAGCCTATTTCTTTTTCCGTTTCCTTGTCTGGATCTTCAAGAAGTTTCGTTACTTTGTTGTAGGTGAGCCTTTTAACGGATTTAATTACGCTCTTTGAAAAATTCTTTTTGATAATTCTTCCGTATTCGTCTATTTCCATTTCAACAGAAAGGGTTAACCTATCCTCGCCTTCCACAAGACTGCAAAGATCGTTCGACAATTCAAACGGTAGCATTGGAATCACGGTATCGATAAGGTAAACGCTCGTTCCTCTCCTAAAGGCTTCTTTGTCAATAGGATCTCCTTCTTTGACGTAATTGGAAACATCTGCTATATGAACTCCAAGCAAGTAATTACCATTTGGAAGTTTTTCTATTGAGCATGCATCGTCAAAATCTTTTGCATCCTCTCCATCTATTGTAAACACATGTTTAGATCTGAAATCTTTTCTTCCAACGATATCTTCCGGTGTAACCGTTTTGGGAAGAGATCTGACGGCTTTTCTGACCGATTTTGGAAATTCTTCTGGTTTTGGCAATTTATATTTTTCTATGATGCTTGGAAGATCTGATTCCGGGGAATCTGCTTTTCCTATTTTCTCGATTATTTCGACGATGCCCTCCGAATTTGAATCAGGATAGTGAGTTATACGGGCAACAACTTTGTCGCCGTCAACCGCTTCGATGGCATCTTTGGAGTAAACCCTGAATTCGTAAATAACTCGAGGATCATCCGGAATAACGTACCCAAAATTTGTCCAAGGCGATTTGTAAACCCCGACGATTCGATCCATAGATCTTTCTATTATCTTTAAGACCCTGCCATGGAGTATGTCATCTCCAACTTCGAAAACTTCGGCAAGCACTTTATCTCCGTTTAATGCCCAAAATGTGTCCGCAACTTCCACAAGGGCCTCTTTGCCGTTAGACGTTATAAAGGCTTTTTTACCGGATCTCGTGAATTTTATGATGCCCACCATCTCATTCGACCTTACACGATGCCATTTGCCGCTTTTCGTTTTGTAAATGAGGCCTTCTTCTTCAAACTGCTCGATTAAGTCAACGATTTCATCCGATTTGACCCCTAATTTTTCGGATATTTCCTTTGTCGTTGAAGGAACATAAGATTGAGAATTTAAATATTTTCCAAATTCTTCACGATTCATTCGATCATTCCTCTCATATTTTGACTTTTAACGATTTTCAAAATCTCGTCAAATTCTTCTTTCATGTAATGATCACCTTTTACGTCTTTGATTTTTGAATTTATAAGATCGACTACCGGCTCTAATTTTTTACCCGTCTTCAAAGGTCTGTGAACTCTCACCGCTTTTGATCCGATCATACCTTCTATCGCTATGATTTTGGAAGTGTTCTCAAAAACTCTTTTTGCCTTCATGGCTGCCGTTGTTCCCATAGACACATGATCTTCTTGATAGGCTGAGGTTGGAATAGAGTCAACGGAAGCGGGATGAGATAAAACCTTGTTCTCGCTAACTAAAGATGCCGCCGTGTATTGCCACATCATCAAACCTGAGTTAAGTCCCACCTTGCCTTCGGCAAGAAAAGGAGGAAGACCCGAAACAAGCGGGTTCACAAGCCTGTCTATTCGCCTTTCAGTTATGTTTCCAAGTTCACTGATGGCTATTGCGAAAAAATCGGCCACAAGTGCTATCGGTTCGCCATGAAAGTTCCCACCACTTAAAACGTCATTTTCGAAGATCAACGGATTGTCCGTTACCGAATTCATCTCGACTGAAAGAATTTTTTCAACGTAATCGAGAGAATCTTTAACGGCGCCAAGAACCTGTGGAGTTGCCCTCAGAGAATAAGCGTCCTGGACTTTTGAACAGTTTATGTGAGACGCTCTTATCTCGCTTCCTTCCATGTATTCGAGAATTTTAGCGGCAACATATTTCTGACCCTCGTAAGGTCTGAGTTCATGTATTCTGGGATCAAAAGGCGTTGTAGATCCCTTAAGTGCATCTATAGAAATGGCAGACGTGATCAAAGCGTTTTCAAAGAGTATCTTTGCATCGTACAGCGAAATGGCCATAACAGCCGTCATCGCCTGCGTGCCGTTGGTTAAAGCAAGTCCTTCTTTCGCTTCATATCTCAGTGGCTTTATTCCTTCCAGATCCAAAGCCTCTTTTGCATTGACGATCTTACCTTTATAAAAGACTTCTCCTTCTCCCATCATGGCAAGTGCAACGTGGGCAAGCGGAGCAAGATCGCCACTGGCGCCGACAGAGCCCTGGGATGGAACAACCGGTGTTATATTTTTGTTCAGAAAATCAGCAATCTGTTTTACGACCGCTACTCTCACCCCTGAATAACCTTTTGAAAGAGAAACGGCTCTGAGCAACATCATAGCCCTTACGCTTTCTTCATCGAGAACAGGCCCGACGCCCACCGAATGACTTCGGACAAGATTTGACTGAAGTTCGTTTATCTCATCTGGAGATATACTGACAGTAGCCATAGCACCAAAACCGGTATTTATTCCGTACATAGCCCGGTCTGAAGAAAGCAATCTTTCCACTATTTTCCTTGAATGGTTTATTCGTGCGTAAGCATCCTGTGATATTTCAACTTTTTCATGATCTCTCGAGACGGCAACGAGTTCTTCCAAACTTATCTTTTCATCTATCGAATACGTCATAACATTTCCTCCTCTAATTGTGTTTTTTCTGATTCGAGATCGTAAATTTTTCCTATTATCTCTTCGGCCTGCTTCTCAAATCCATCTTTATCCTGAACCATCTTCATGAGTTTTACATGATCCACTTCGTTCATCATCTGTAACTCTACTTTCTTTACGCTATTGTTGATATCGGATAATTGCTTTTCGAATTCTGCAATCTCAAGTTCTATTTTTTTTAATCTGTTTCTGACTTTTTTTCTTTTATCAACGTCAGCACCGGCATTTGATGCTTTTTTTCTCAAAATTACAGAACTTTTCAAAAAATCTTCTGCTTTTTGATAATCTTTGAAATGATGCAAACCATTTTCATCCATGACGATAAACCTATCCGCTATATGTTCTGCAAATTCGAGATCGTGAGTTGTAAAAAGTACCGCTCCTGCATATTCCGAAATGGTCTCTTCAAGAGATTCTATCATGTAAAGATCAAGATGGTTTGTTGGTTCATCCATTATAAGAAAATTTGGATTTTTTATCAGCGCTCTGGCAAGTTGATATCTCACGAATTCTCCGCCGCTAAGTGAATTTACACTTTTAAAAACATCTTCTCCTTCAAATCCAAATCTTCCTATGTACCTTCTGACCTCGTAATCTTTCCAAAGTGGCACAATTTCCCATATCTCTTCGATAACGCTTTTTTTAGATCTTTCCGAACCAACGGTATCCACATATGCCATAAAAGTATTCGGGCCAAATGACACGTGTGTTTTGTCTGATATAATTGTCTTCAAAAGGGAGGTCTTTCCAATGCCGTTTTTACCCAAAAGGGATATTTTCTCTCCATTATGAATTTCGAAAGAAAAGTTGCCGATTCGTTTTTGACCGGCAAAGACTTCAAGATCCGTGACTTTTAAAATCACATCCTCCGTGACATTTTCAACTTGAAAATGAAGTGTTTTAAAAACTTTTTGCCTCTCAAATTCGTAATTTGTCCTTTCTTTTTCCAACTTTGCAACGATTTTCTCTTTAGATTTAGCCTGTTTAACCGCTTTATCTCTTCCCCATTGTCTGTAACGATCTATCGATTTTTTAAGATTTACTATTTTCTTATCAAGATCACCGGTTCTATGTTCAATCGATCTAAGGAAATTTTCTTTTTGAATTAGAAAATCAGAATATTTACCGTCGTAAGATTTTATCGTTCCAAAATCTATTTCCCATATTTTATCGGGAACTTTTTCCATCATTTTTCTGTCATGGGTGGCTATTATAACCGCTCCCTTTAAAGAAACAAGCACTTCATTTAAAAATTCGAGGCCGTAAATGTCCAAGTAATTTCCTGGTTCATCTAAGATGATGAGTTCTGGATCCATTATAAGTACTTTTGCTATTTCAAGTTTTGTTATTTCACCTGCGCTAAGTGTCGATAACATTCTTCCAAAATCTTTTTCTTCAAAGCCGACGCCTTTAAGCATTTCTCTTACCCGTTTTTCAGAGGCGTAAATACCATATGCTTCTGCACTTGCAAGGGCATTATCGTATTCATCGATATCGTCTTTTATGGCACTATCGATGGCCAAATTGTAAAACGATATGGCTTTTTCAAAGGCCGATAATCCTTCTTCGTAAAGTGTTTTGTCTTCACCCATTCTGAACTGGTTGATAGATCCAATTTTGTGACCGTAAAACTCGATCCTTCCATCTGTTTGCTCAAGATCACCGTTTAAGACTTTTAAAAATGTCGTCTTTCCAGATCCATTTGGTCCGATTAGGATGATCTTTTCTCCCGCTTTAACCTGAAGATTGACATTTGAAAAAAGCACACGATCTCCAAATTGCATTTCGAGATTTTCAATCTTAAGAATCATCTTTTTCCTCCGGAAGAATTATATCATTCTTTGCTGCACCGATACAATTTATGGGAAAACCTTCAACTGTACTTGAAATGCAAAACATAATATTAGGTGATATCATCAGTTAAACAAAGAAATAACGTGAAAATAGTAGTAATAACATTTTTTTGGCTATTTTTGGCTAAAAATAGCCAAAAATCGGTATAAATTCCTGAATATGCTATATACATGGGTTACAAATAAAATGGTATATTAAAACATATAGGTAGAGCGCAAATTTACGTTTTGGAGGCTTTTTAGATGAAGTACATATTGAAAAGAGTGATGTTTTTTCTCATCACGGCATGGGCAGCGGTAACGATAAACTTCATTCTGCCAAGGCTTATGCCGGGCAATCCGGCCGAAGTCATGATAGCAAAGTTTCAAGGAAGGCTAAATCCTCAAGCAATAAGTGCCCTCGAAATTGCTTTTGGTATAAACACACATGAAAACATGTTTCTTCAATATTGGGATTATCTGGGCAGAATGTTAACTGGCAATTTTGGAATATCTGTGAGTTTTTATCCAACCACGGTGGGACAGGTGCTGTCGCAGGCCATACCTTGGACGTTGGGATTAGCGGGAATCTCCACCGTCATAGCCTTTATCATTGGAACATTGCTCGGCATAAGAGTTTCATGGAAAAGAAATTCGACATCAAGTAGTATAGCCGTTCCATTTGCTTTTTTTCTAAATTCAATGCCCTACTTTTGGTTTGCCTTAATAGTTGAATATGTTTTTGCTTTCATTTTTGGATGGTTTCCGTTGGGCGGTGCCTATTCATCCACATCAGGTCTTGGTGGATTAGCACTTGTATGGTCCGTTTTGTATCATGCCATACTTCCTGCCGGAACAATAGTCATAACGGCAATGGGAGGATGGATGTTGACGATGAGAAACAACATGATAAGCGTTCTATCTGATGACTACATAACTTTCGCTTTCGCTCAAGGCCTTCCCGAAAGTGAAATAGAGTTGAATTATGCCGCAAGAAACGCAATTTTGCCAAGTTTTACAGGCTTTGCCATGGCAATAGGCTTTGTCATAAGCGGTGTGCTTTTAACGGAAATTGTTTTTTCTTATCCTGGAGTTGGATATCTGCTTTATCAAGCGGTTTTAAATATAGACTACCCTTTGATGCAGGCCATATTCCTTTTCATAACGATAGCCGTGCTTATTGCGAACTTCATAGCAGACATAGTCTATGTTTTTCTTGATCCAAGAGCGAGATCGGGTGGTGAATGACATGAATTACGTAAAACTCTTCTTCAGCAATAGAAAGTCAACAATAGGAGTTATAATTTTTCTTTTCTTTGTGGCACTGGCCATTTTTGCTCCATTTATAGCGCCTTATTCTCCGAGTTCAATGGCCTTTACACCGCTCCAAGGACCAAGTTGGAAGCACTGGCTCGGTACAACTGCCGTTGGACAGGATATACTCTCGCAGGTTATATGGGGCACAAGGTTGTCTTTGATGGTTGGTCTCATAACGGGAGCCATAACGACGATTATATCGGTCATAATAGGACTTTCATCCGGGTATTTGAGTGGGCTGACGGATGACATATTGATGACGATAACGAACATTTTCCTTGTCATCCCTGGTCTTCCTCTCATAATCATAATAAGCGCTTTCATAGTTGTTAAAGGAGTATGGACGATAATCTTTGTCATATCCTTAACGGGATGGGCATGGGGGGCGAGGACTTTAAGATCACAGGTTTTAACTTTAAAAAGCAGAGATTATGTGAATGCTTCGGTTGTGGTCGGTGAAAGTTCCTCTCACATAATCTTTTCAGACATATTTCCAAACATGCTAAGTCTCGTAGTCGCAAATTTCTTTGGTGCGGCCGTCTATGCGGTTTTGAGTGAAGCAGGTCTCGAATTTTTAGGTCTCGGAGATTCAAGTGCCATATCTTGGGGTACAATTCTTTACTGGGCGCAGAACAATCAGGCCTTGCTCTTTGGATTATGGGAGTGGGCGGCAGTGCCGGGATTGCTTATAGCATTGCTTGGAATGTCTTTTGCCCTTATGAATTTTGCAGTTGACGAGATAACGAATCCAAGGTTGAGGAAGCGATAAGATGAGCGCATTACTTAAAGTTAAAGATTTGAATGCAGGATACGAATTCACCAAATTCAAGACATGGGCGGTAAGGAATGTGTCTTTTGAGTTAAATCAAGGAGAATTTCTTGGCATAGCGGGAGAATCAGGCTGCGGCAAATCGACATTAGCATTCGGAGTCATAAGGTTGCTTATGCCGCCCGGAAAGATTTTCTCAGGATCGATAGAATTCAACGGTATAGATTTGATGAAGGTCGACGACGAGAGTTTGAGAAAGATGAGATGGAAAGAATTCTCGATGGTCTTTCAGGCATCGATGAACGTTTTGAATCCGGTCTTAAAGGTAAGGACACAGATATACAATTCGATAAAGTATCATGCCAACATGACAGAGTCGGAACTTGAAAAGCGTGCCAAAGAATTGCTCAACTTGGTCAACGTTTCATCCAAATATTTGGACGCGTATCCACACCAGTTATCCGGAGGGATGAAACAAAGGGTTGTCATAGCGATGGCACTGGCACTTAACCCGAAACTCATAATCATGGATGAGCCGACGACGGCGTTGGATGTTGTCGTACAGAGAAGGATACTTCAAGAGGTCGATGAGTTGAGAAAGAAACTCGGCTTTGCGATAATTTTCATAACCCATGATCTGTCCTTGCTCGTTGAGATTTCAGATTCATTGGCCATAATGTACGCGGGACAGATAATAGAAAAGGCGCCGTCTGAAATGTTGTACGCAAAACAGATGCATCCATACACTTACGGTCTTATGCACTCATTCCCGCCTTTGGTCGGGAAAAGGCAAAAACTTCATGGGATAGCGGGACGTCCGCCGGATCTTTCGGGGGAAATAAAGGGATGTCCGTTCTACCCGAGATGCGAAAAGCGAATAAGCGGCGTGTGTGATGTTGAAAATCCAAAACTTGTGGAGATAGAGAGCGAACATTTTGTTGCATGCCATCTCTACGATGGGAAGTGATTTAGGTGGAGACGATGCAGGTTAAAAAAGCGACGAATATGAAAAGCGTCATAGAAGTAAAAAATCTCGTGAAAGAGTTTAGAATAGGATCACTTGGAAGGACAAGAGTGGTACATGCTATAAATGGAATAGATTTTGAAATAGGAGAAAAAGAAGTTTTGGGATTGGTCGGAGAATCCGGAAGCGGAAAGACGACAGTTGCAAGGGTTATAGTCAGGCTGTACGAGCCAACGTCCGGAAAGATACTGCTCAACGGCGAAGAAACTCCTTTAAGGATGAAACACAAAGAACTTGTCAGTTACAGAAAACATGTGCAGATGATCTTTCAAGATCCGTTTTCATCCCTTAATCCTTTGCATTCAGTTGGATATGGCCTGACAAGGCCTTTGAAGATACACAGAATAGTTGAGAAAGACAAGATAAAGAATAAAGTACTGGAAACACTCGAGGAAGCCGGCCTTATTCCGCCACAGCAGATATACGACAAATTTCCGTACGAATTGTCCGGAGGACAAAGACAAAGAGTAGGTATAGCGCGTGCGATAGCGGTTCAACCTCAATTGATACTTGCGGATGAACCGACATCCATGTTGGATGTATCGATAAGGCTTGACATAATGAACCAGATGTTGGAGTTGAAAGAAAAAGAAGGCGTGTCATATCTTTTCATAACACATGATTTGGCAGGGGCGCATTACATGTCGGACAGGATTGCGATAATGTATGCAGGCCATTTAGTCGAAATAGGTCCGTCTGACGATGTGATAAACGATCCGAAACATCCTTACACGCAATTGTTGAAAAGGGCGGCACCTAAACCGGAAGCGGGGTTAGAGCCGGAAAAGGTGGATGTCGGAGGAGAGGTGCCTGATCTGACGAATCTGCCTCCGGGGTGTCCGTTTGAGCCAAGATGCCCATTTGCAAAGCCTGAATGCAAAGAAAGAGTACCTGATATGGTAAAGATAGACGATGGACATTTTACAAGATGTATACTGTACAAAAATCGATCTGAACAAAATGAAATAAAAAAAGTCTAAAAAGTGAAATACCCCTTATCCCCCTTAATAAGACATTAGAACGAGCCGGAAGGCTCGTTCTTTGTTTCTACTCTCCGTTATGCTCGTCTGAGTTTTTGAAAAAATACCAATAGAGGATGGCGTTAACGAATTGAAAGCCAGCCGCAAACAAAATGGGCATTTCGATCAGCGATACATCTATTAAATAACCTCCAGCGACAGGACCAATCGATGATGTGATTTGCTGCGGAAGATTACTCAACGACGCAACGGTTGATCTTTCTTCGCTTTTAGCCTGCCCCATGACGAATGACTGCCTCAGCGGATTGCCAACGGCGATTACCAACATTCTGATGGTAAAAAAAACACCGGCAAGAAAAAAGGTGGGCATAAATGCCATTAAAATTAAACTTGCTACTCCGAATATCCTTGTTGCCACTATGGTTTTAATCGAACCGAATATTTTAGCCAAGGGCGCTGCCATTAAAAATGGTATTATGGCCATAAGATTTACGATTGTGTAAAGGATTCCTATTGCATCCGTTCCGGCGCCGTATTTCACAAAAAACCAATAAACAAGTATTGGCCCCAAGAAACCTATACCCAGACCATTTACGGCATTTGTGATCGAAAGTTTTCCAAGTAATTTCCATGAAAGTTGAAAGGCCTTTTGTCTCTTTGGCCTATCCTTTTTCTCTTTAATGGGTAAAGTGACAAATATCATAACAAAATAAATCAAAGATGCGAGAGCCATCAAAAAGAGATAACCGCCGCGCCATCCCATTCCGAAAAGATCGGGATCATGAGAAGGAATCAATGCCAAAATCGATCCGACGGCACTCCCGACAGTACCAAAAATAGAAAGGTAACTGAAAGCCTGATTTCTAAATGCTGGCTTAACACTGTCTGTTATCAAAGCCTGTTCTGCAGGATAAAAGGGACCAAATGCCCCGCCACTACCAGCCCCACCTCCGCGACCTATCGTACCGGCGGCTATTAAAACCATCAGAGCATAGTAATTCGTGGTGAAAAGAAAGCCAAAAGCACTTACAGCGCTTATGGCCGTCATAACTATGATGACAAGTTTTCTCCCATATCTATCGGCAAAAAATCCAACCAAAATGGCAAATATCAAAGAGACAACGATGGTAACGGTGAAAATAAATCCTATCTGTATGCCGGAAAATCCTATCCTTGAAAGATAAATTGTTACAATTACTATCAAAAATCCCTGTGCCATGCTTCTCAAAAATCGTCCAGCCATTAAAAGGTAAAGATTGCGATTAAGCCATGCTAATTTTTTCAATTGTTTTTTTCACCTGCCGGCTTTAGTTGTTCAAAAACGTTGATGAATTTCTCATATATCTGTATATTGTCTTTTATTTCCAGAGAAAGCGAATTTAGCAATTCAATGCCATCAGGAGTTATTTCATAGACATGTCTTGCCGGACCGGAACCTTGCGTATCCCATCTTGATGAAATATACCCTTTTTCTTCCAGATTTTTAAGCATCTTGTATATTGCCGTTTGATCCGGTAAGTACGATTCAAAACCAAATTCTTTTAGTTTGTCCATAAGTTCATAACCGTAAGAAGGTGCTTTGTAAAGCGCTAAAAGCAAAAATGGCCCTATAAACCTAACTCGCATTCCGCTTCTCGCATGTTTGTTGAATCCGTGACCATAACCATGCATTTAATCAACCTCCAATCAATGTTATTAGTAGTATATCATATATATGAATTATATATCCAATATGTACCCTTTTAAAAGTTCTAAAGAAAACATTTAAAAATATCGCTTGCTTTTCATCCGAAATGGTGGTAAAATTAAATTAGACTTAAATAGTATAGATTTATAAGGAGGCCATAAAATATGGAATTACTTAAAATTGTCGATCTTCATGTGTTGATAGGTGAAAAAGAAATTATAAAAGGAGTAAATGTAACGATCAATTCGAATGAAATTCATGCGATAATGGGGCCGAATGGAGCAGGCAAAACAACTCTCATAAACGTTATAATGGGTAATCCTAAATATAAAATATCATCTGGAGATATCCTTTTCAAAGGTAAAAGTATCCTTAACCTGAATGTGGATGAAAGGGCAAAACTCGGCATATTTCAGTCTTTTCAATATCCGGAAGAAATATCCGGTGTTACCTTTATGAATTTTCTTAAACTTGCTTATGAAAAGGTGCATCCGGAAAATCAGATGAAGGTACTTGAATTTGGCGACATGTTGCTCAAAACTGCCGACTCACTTAAGATCGATCGTGATTTTCTTAAGAGATACGTTAACCTTGGTTTTTCAGGCGGAGAAAGAAAAAAATCCGAAATACTTCAACTTAACGTTTTGAATCCTAAAATTGCTTTGCTCGATGAAACCGATTCAGGGCTTGATATAGATGCCCTCAGGGTGGTATCAAATGGCATAAACCATGCGTTTGAAAGGGGCATGTCAGTCTTACTCGTGACACATTATAAAAGGATATTGGATTATGTAAGGCCAAATTTCGTGCATGTATTTGTAGATGGTCGGATAGTCAAAACCGGTGGAATGGAAGTTGCCGAAGAACTTGAAAGAAATGGGTACGAGGAAGTGAGATCATGACAAAAAATTTCAACGTTATTTTGAAAACAGAACCCGGCTTAAGCAGAAAAATCATAGAAGAGATTTCTCAGGCAAAAGATGAACCTTCATGGATGAAGGAGTTAAGAATAAAATCTCTTGAATACTTTATGAACAGACCAAATCCGACATTTGGCGTCGATATATCTCCGCTCGATCTCAATTCAATAGTAAACTACGTAAGACCCGGAGCGCAAAATGAAAGATCGTGGGAAGATGTTCCCGAAGACATAAGAGAAAATTTTGAAAAACTTGGAATACCCGAGGCAGAACGAAAAGCACTTTCAGGTGTTGGAGCCCAGTATGATTCAGAAGTCGTTTATCACAACATGAAAGAATCTCTTTCGAAATTGGGAGTTATTTTTTTGGAAATGGGAATGGCTGTTAAAACATATCCCGATCTTGTCAAGAAATATTTCATGAAACTTATTCCTCCCAACGATCATAAGTTCGCTGCCCTTCACGGTGCAGTATGGAGCGGAGGCACCTTCATATACGTACCGCCCAACGTAAAAGTTCCGATGCCCATACAATCTTATTACCTTATGGGCTCTCCAGGTATGGGTCAATTCGAACATACTTTAATAGTCGTCGATAAGGGCGCAACACTTGAATTCATAGAGGGATGTTCCGGACAGAATTATTCTGTCAGCAACATGCATGCCGGTGCGGTTGAGATATACGTCGGAGAAGGATCTACCGTTAAATTTTCGACGATAGAGAACTGGGCAAAAAACACTTACAACCTTAACACAAAACGGGCGTCGGTCGATAAAGATGGAACAATAATATGGATATCCGGAACGATGGGTTCGGCAAAAACGATGTTATATCCATCGAGCATTTTAAAAGGCAAAGGTGCGAGAACTGAATATACAACTATAACTTACGCAGGTCCTGGCCAGCATCTCGATACCGGCACAAAGGTCTTTCACTTTGCACCTTACACGTCATCAAAAGTAGATTCAAGAAGTATAAGTTTTGGTGGTGGATATGCGTTTTACAGAGGACTCGTGAGAGTCTCGGAATCGGCTGTTCATTCAAAATCGTCCGTTGATTGTTCTGCTTTAATGGTAGATGATATATCCAAATCAGATACACTCCCTATAATAGAAGTTATGAACAACGAATCCGAAATCGGACATGAGGCCTACGTCGGAAAGATAAACGAAGATCAGATATATTATCTAATGAGCAGAGGACTCAGCGAAGAAGATGCACGTGCTTTGATAGTAAGAGGATTTCTCGAACCATTTATAAAGCAATTGCCATTTGAATATGCCGTCGAATTCAACAGACTCATAGATATGCATTTCAATTCAAAGATAGGGTGATGGATATGTTTGCAAGAGTTGAACCTAAAAGAGAAAATTTTAAAATATCTGATGATTATAAACTTGAAGACATAATCGAAAATGATGAATCGTTAAAGAAACTTTTCTTTGATTATTCACAATATGACTTTCCGAAATGGAAAAGACTTGAATTTTCCGATTTCAAAAAAATGCCTGTTAAAAAATACGTTGGAAACTTCGTAAAAGAAGGAAATGTTTCTTTGTCACGGGATGCCTTAAATGTACGAAAATACAAAGAATTTTTACTTGAAAAGTTCAATGGCGTTGATCCTAAATTCACGCTCATGGCTTTGACCTTTTTTAATTCGGGAATTTTTGGAGAGATTGACGGGAATTCAAAAATAACGCTTCAATACGATATGGGCAAAAATCAAAGTGTTATAGAAAATTCCGGCCTTATATTGCAACCGGATGCTTCCGTCGTACTCATAAGAGAATATAGATCTACCGGTAAATTCCTAAATTCAGCCTCTAAATTGTCTTTGAAAAGGGATTCAAAATTGAAAATATTCAACATCTTTTTTAATTCAAGGACAGATCTTGTGATTTCGTCAAATCTTTATGATCTTGAAGAAAACGCTCAAATTGAAATTTACGACGTTATATTTGGAGGACAAAAAACGGCTATAAATCATGATGCAAATTTAAATGGAAAAAATTCCAAAGCAACGTTCAAATCAGTTTATTTCGGGCGTGGAAAAGAAAGGCTTGATTTAAAATACGCAATCAATCATTTTGGCGAAAAAACCTACGGAAGGATCGAATCGAATGGCGTACTTAACGATGAATCTTATTCCGTGGTGAGGGGAAATATAGACATCAAAAAGACAGCCTACAATGCTGATTCCGAAGAAAAAAGTACGGTCACAAATTTATCTCCCAGGGCACGCGCTGATTCCATACCGTCTCTTTTTGTCGATAACAGTAATGTGGTTGCAAAGCATGGTGCATCTGTTGGAAATATAGACGAAAATAAGTTATACTACTTAATGTCAAGAGGTCTCGATGAAAGATCGGCAATCAAATTGATAATATCCGGCATCTTTGAGCCTTTTATCGATGAAATTCCCCCTGACAATTCGGAATTGAAGGGTGAGATTGAGGATGCGATATCGATTAGGATCTGATTTGAAAAAGGATTTCCCAATTCTTTCGACTGTTTTACCAAATGGCAAAAAGATAATTTATCTCGATAACGCCGCGACAACTCAAAAACCGTTATCTGTCATAGAAAGAATATCGAATTTCTACAAATTCCAAAATGCAAATGTCGCAAGAAGTGCTCATTATTTAGGAGAACAAACCACCATTGCGTACAACGGAGCAAGAAAAACCGTTGCAGATTTTATAAATGCAAGCGAGGATGAAATAATTTTCACTTCCGGAACGACTGAATCTATAAATATGATCGCTTATGGATGGGGAGATGCCAACATATCAGAAGGTGATGAAATAGTTGTCATGACAAGCGAACATCACAGCGATTTTGTGCCGTGGCAACAGTTGGCTATAAGAAAGAAAGGGAAATTCAAAGTTGCGCCGCTCAATTCAGATGGAACAATTAACATGAGTGAATTTAAAAAATCGGTTACTCCAAAAACAAAGATAGTTGCCTGCGCGAGAATGACGAATTCGTTCGGGGTTATAAATCCAGTTGAGGAAATTGGGAAAATAGCGCATGACAACGGTGCTATCTTTGTGGTAGATGGGGCTCAATCTGTTCCATCCATGCCAACCGATGTGAAAGAGATGGATGCCGATTTTCTTTCTTTTTCCGGACACAAAATGTTGGCTCCGATGGGCATAGGAGTGCTTTACGTGAAAAGCACCATCATAAAAGCGCTTGAACCATTTCTTACAGGTGGCGGCATGATAGACGAAGTTAAAACTGAATCCACCACATTTGCCTGTGCGCCGGATAGATATGAGGCCGGCACTCCAAACGTCGAAGGTGCTATTGGTCTTGCAAGTGCAATAGAATATCTCGAAGAAATAGGAATGGAAAATGTGCTCAAACACGAAAGAGAGATCTTAGAATACGCTTATTCAAAATTGGCAGGCGTTGATCGTGTCATACTCTACGGGCCAAAAGATTTTGAAAAAAGGGGAGGAATACTTTCTTTTAACATAAAAGGCATTCATCCTCATGATGTCGCCGCCGTTTTGGATTCAAATGGCGTTGCCATCAGAAGCGGTCATCATTGCGCTCAACCGATTCTGAGGTCTTTGAATATAGATTTCATGGCAACAGCACGCGCAAGTTTTTACATATACAACGATAAATCTGATATCGATGTGCTTGCGGATGCGATAGAAGACGCAAAGAGGCGATTTTGATGGATGATCTTTCAGATCTTTACGCCGAAGTGATAATGGATCATCAGCGACATCCAAGAAACTTTGGTAAACTCGAAAGTTTTGACAGGGAAGTTCAGATGACCAATTCCTCATGTGGAGATCAGATTTCACTTCAGGTTAAATTTGAAAATGAAAAGATAAAGGATTTAAAGTTCACTGGGATGGGATGTGCGATAAGCATGGCCTCGGCATCCGTCATGACGGAAGTCATGAAAGGTTTAAGCATTGAAGAGGCAAAACGTTTTTCCGATGAATTTCTCGAAATGGTCAAAGCGGGAAAAACACCTTCGGATGATTTGAAAGATGCAAAAGTTTTTGAAGGTGTTCATAAATATCCCATGCGCGTCAAGTGTGCAACGCTGGCCTGGCACGCGCTTCAAAAGGCCATGGAGTAAATTAGGATGGTTGAAATATTTCGAATGTTGTGATAAAATAAGAAAGTATGCCGAGATGGCGGAACTGGCAGACGCGCTGGACTCAAAATCCAGTGAACCGGAAAGGTTCGTGTGGGTTCAATTCCCACTCTCGGCACCAAAGGCGGTCTTTAAGACCGCTTTCAATTTATACCTTCAAGGTGGTAAAATTAAATATCGAATATCTTGCAAGATGAGGGGGTCAAATTTCGATGCTTGTAACTAATGTCAAAGTTGTAACAAATGATGTTGAATCCGGAATGATAGAAAATGGCGCAATAGAAATAAAGGATGATGAAATAATAGATGTTGGTGAAAGAGAAGAGATCGAAAAAAAATACGGGAAGACAGAAAAAGAAATTTTAGACGGAAGAAGAGGAATCGTCTTACCCGGTTTTGTAGATACATACGTTAATTTTGAATCCTTCATCTTTCCGGACTTTGGAATAGAAGAAAAAACAGGATTTCCGCCGGAAGATCTTAAAAGGAAAATTTACGATGTACTTCAGTCTTTTTTCGATGATAACGTTTTTTTCACGATTGCAGAAAAGATTGCCATTGAAGGTTTAAGGCATGGCATAACGTGTGTGATCGGATCGATAGACAGATATCTTCATAAAATAGAAGTCGAAAAAAATCTTCAAATTGTTTCTAAAATGCATCCATTCAAATTTGGGGTTGGAGAAAGTGTTCAAACTCCGGAAGATCTGCAAAGGCTTATCAAATCCGGTGAAAAACCCAAGTACATTCCTTTGAACTCTATAACCAACTTTGACGAAAATTCCATGATAACGCTGAAAAATTTTTCCAAAGAGATCGATGCTTTCGTGGCCATATTGCTTTCCGACGAGCAAAAAGAAGAACAGGAAGCCTTTACAAAATACGGCATGTCAAATCTTGAAAGGCTTAGACATCTCAATTTGCTTGGTGAAAGGATGATAATAGTCAATGCACGTCATTTCACGGAAACAGATCTTGACGTTATGGCTGCTTCCGGCACATTAGCCGTTTACTGTACAAGGCAAATGATGACGCATGGAAGCCAATTTCCGAATATAGACGGAATGATGGGCAGAAGCATTAATGTTTCTTTGGGAACAGGTACGATACCGGACCTTTCAATTTTAATGGAAGCACAGGTAACATTCCTTTTAAGAAAAATGCTCAAAGAAGGAGCCGATTTCGATTCTGTTTACCAAACCAAAAAAATGCTGCTTGAAAACAGTTATCGCCTTGGCACAAAACTTTTTGACAGACCAATGGGTAAAATAGCGCCGGGATATGTTGCGGATCTTGCAATATATGACTGCGAATGCAATCTTGGAGATCAAAAGCGTCCTATTTTGAGAAAACTCATCTTCGATTTTCTAAGAGACGCAAAGATCTACATGACCATCGTCAATGGCACTGTTGCTTACGATTCAACTAAAGATTATGAAAATGACCTCGAAGATAGATTAGAAGAAATAAGAAACAAAGTGATATCCAACCTGCGCTGAAACCAAGTAAAAGGCATGTGACAGTGGTGATAAAATGGCAGATTATTTTTTTTCTTACAAAAAAGATCAGGAGACAAAGTCACAACATGAAGATAACGAAGCGATCGAAGAGTTGTTGCACGAGATCACTCATATGATAGCGATGGAAATATTGAATGAATTAAACGGTGATGTCACCACTCTATCAAGACATACGAAGAACGATTTTAAGCACATGCTTGAAGAAGAAATATCGAAGTTCGATTCAATAGAAGAAGTTAAGTATTTGGGTGAATACCTGATAGATCTTTGGAGAAAAACTCATGAATTTTAAATGGAGGTATTTGAATGAGAAAGTACAACAAGTTTTTGTGGATAATGGTTGGTGTGCTTGTGGTTGTGATGATCGTTCAATTCGTTCTGACGACTAACAGAAAGCCACCGTACCAGCAACTTTCTTACCAGGCAGAATATGTTTTCAGTTATGCAACGCCCGTTGTGATAAACGACAGCGTGAAACTTTACTATGCGAATTCTTCCGATCTTCAGAAGGCAATCGATGAATTCAACAAATTGAGTCCACAAGACAAGTTCAAATCTTACCAGCAGATGTTCCAAAATCTTTCCAATTCGACGAAATTATCTTTTATTCCGATAAGTTATGATTCCACGGCAACGATAATCAACCCCAATACGCTCCAATTCAATGAACATAGCGTTGTCGACGGAATAGTAACCGCTAAAGGATCAGAGTACGTCGTTTCCATGGGAAAAGTTGGAATGAAACTCGACAGCGGATCAGTTGTGACTTTAAAATTTCCCGATGGAAGTAAAATAATTTCTGTCAGTCCAACTCCGACGACTTTCAACAATTCAATGTTAACATGGAATGGTCCTATGGACCTTTCTTTTCCAGAAGTGGTTTACACAAAGTGAAATATTTTATTCGTGAAATTACAAATTTTGAAAGGGAGGAATTTTCATGCCAAGGAAAAAGAAAACAGACTATTCAGAAATGAAAAAGGCACTCGAGTTTGAATCTAAAAACGCCTGGAAAGATCTGAACGAAAGAGAAGTCGATGAATTCTCCAAAGAATACGTTGATTTCATGTCAAAGGGAAGGACAGAACGTACCTTTTCAGAGGAAGCGATAAATTTTCTCGAGAAAAATGGCTATAAACCGATTGAAAACGTGAACTACAAAGACGAAGTAAAGGCTTACTACCTTTACAGAGGTAAAACTCTGGCAATTTACAAAATTCCCAAAAAATTCAACGGCGGTCTTAACATCATAGCCTCCCACATAGACTCTCCGAGAATAGACTTTAAACCAAAGCCAATATATGAAGATTCAAACATGACACTTGCAAAAACTCATTATTACGGAGGAATAAAAAAATATCAATGGTTTAACATACCGCTTGCCATCATCGGAGTTGTGGCAAAAAGCGACGGTAGCGTTGTTAAGGTCAATGTCGGTAGTGATCCCAAAGATCCGGTTTTCGTTATAAGCGATCTGCTGCCGCACCTTGATAGAAATGAAAACAAAAAAGTTTCCGACATAACAGGAGAGATGTTGAATCTCATAATAGGTTCCAAACCTGTAACCTTCGACAAAATGGAAGAACCTTTGAAATTGAACGTTTTGAAAATATTGAATGAGAAATATGGAATAACGGAAGAAGATCTTTCAAGCGCGGAATTGGAAATAGTGCCATCTTTTGAACCAAGAGAAATAGGCTTTGACAGAAGCATGATAGGTGCTTACGGTCATGATGACAAGATATGCGCTTTTGCGAGTCTTAAAGCCATAATTGATAGTCCAAAAGTTTCAAGACCAACTGTGATACTTTTCTTTGACAAAGAAGAGATAGGAAGTTATGGCAGTACCGGCGCATCCCATCAATTCTGGATGTTACCTTTGAAGAAGATTTTGAAGACAAGGGGAATCGATCTTGAAGTATCTTTCGACGAGATGATAGAAGACACGGCGGTACTTTCGTCAGATGTAAATGCCGCCCTCGATCCCACATTCAAAGACGTGTTTGAAGCAAACAATTCTGCCTTTCTCGGGAAAGGTGTGGTTGTTACAAAATATACCGGCGCCCGCGGCAAGGCTGGTTCAAGTGATGCCGATGCTGAATTCGTTGCAAAGATAAGGAAAGTGTTCAACGATAACAAAGTTGTCTGGCAAACCGGAGAACTCGGAAAGGTCGATGTGGGAGGCGGAGGCACTATAGCCTTGTTCTTTGCGGAATACGGCATGCATGTGGTTGATGTTGGACCGGCGTTGCTTGGAATGCATTCACCCTTTGAAATAGTGTCAAAGGCCGATCTTTACCAAACATACCTTGCATATCTTGCCTTCATAAAAGACTACGAGTAATTCGTTATGAGTTTTAACCTCTTTTGTTATATAATCTCTTCGAGAGAATAACGAGAGAGGTTTTTTCATTGAAAAGTGAATGGAGGATTGTCGAATCTGACGTTGAATTAGAACAAATTTTAAGTAAAAAATTTGGTATAAATTCTCTGCTTTCACACATACTGTCAAGTAGGGTCAAAAACGTTCAAGAAGCAGAAGAACTTTTGTTTCCAGAAAGAATAGCGCTTGGAAATCCCTATGAGATGGCTGGGATGAAAGATGTCGTTGAAGAACTGATAAAAATAAGGGATAGCAAAGAAAGTTTGGTCATCTACGGAGATTATGATGTCGATGGGGTGACGGGTACTGCTCTTTATTATCTCATATTGAAAAAATGGGGATGGAATGTTGAATACCATATACCAAGCAGGCTCGAGGACGGTTACGGTTTAAGCAAAGAAACCATAAAACGATTTGCAATCGAGGGCAAAAAGAACTTTTTAACCGTCGATTGCGGAATAACTTCAGTGGAAGAGATAGATTATGCGAATTCTTTGGGATGCAAAGTTATAGTCACAGATCATCATGAACCAAAAGAAAAAATTCCTCACGCAACCGCGATAGTCAATCCAAAGTGTTCCGATGATCATTACCGTTTTAAAAGTTTTTCCGGGGTTGGTGTTGCTTACAAAGTTGTTGAAGCGATTAAAATGCGTCTTGGAACAAACGATGATCTTGAAAATTATCTTGATATAGTGGCACTGGGAACGATTGCCGATATAGTTCCTTTGCTTGGAGAGAACAGATATTTCGTTTACAAAGGCCTTCAATTGTTGTCGATGAAAAACAGAGTCGGGATTTCCGCGTTGATGGAAGTTTCTAACGTTAATTTCGAAAATATAAAAACACACGATGTGGGTTTTAGAATAGCCCCCAAGATAAACGCCGTGGGACGCATAGACAATGCCGTTACAGCACTTCAACTCATAATTGAGGAGGATCCTAAAAAGGCCTTTAAATTTGCCGATGAACTTGTAAAGAAAAATCAGGAAAGGCAGTTCATAGAAAACGAGATATATCAGGAAGCAATAGCGAATTTGGACAGTCTAAGTGATTTCGAAAATCTAAAAATTCTTGTCATAGATCACAAAAATTGGCATCCAGGAGTTATAGGAATTGTGGCATCGAGAATTCTATCGATGTATCATAAACCAACGTTGATGATAACCATAGATGGCGATACGGCGCGCGGATCGGCAAGAAGCGTTGAAGGGATCAACATAATCGATATTCTCGGTAAGGCGAGGGATCTGCTCGATGAATTCGGCGGCCATAAAATGGCGGCAGGATTTTCTCTCAAAACAGACAAGATAGAATTGTTTAAATCAAGAATAAACGAAATAATGGCCGATTACGATACCGATCTTCTCAAATCAGAATTGTTGATAGATGATGAAATAACCCTTGAAGAAGTTGACGGCGGATTCATAGATAGCGTTGAAAATTTAAAACCATTTGGAAATGGAAATCCAGAACCTGTTTTTCTCATCAGAAATTTAACGATAGAACAACTAAAGCCTGTCGGTAAAAGCAGTTTTAAGACGATTTTGAAATCCAAAGAAAAAAAATTAGAAGGCATAGGCTTTGGTCTGTTGGATATGACAAATGCTTTCAGATTTTCTCATGGATCAAAGAAAGTTGATGTAATCGTGAACGTTTGGAAAGATTCATGGAATGGAAGCGAAAGGTATCAACTTAACATAATAGACATGGATGTCAAAAATGAAGATAGAATTGTCGTCAAACATGATCACCATTTTGACGATATGGAACTTGAAAATCTCGATAAAAACGGAAATACGCTCGTGATCGGTTCACCCAACATTGTGGAAGAAATCATAATTAGAATGGCTCAAAAATCAAAGAAAATCGTGGTTGTGCTCCCGACAAACTCAATGCTTGCGGATATTTACAATTCCGTGTTTGCCGCTTTGGAAAATTTCAACTTATCGATAGGATACGTCGACGCACTGCATCCTGTCGTTAAAGATGAAGATCTGATCTTCACGAATATTTTCTCATTATCAAAAGTTTTAAAAGAGAAATCAAATCTCATAATTTGCGAGCCACAAATGATTATTCAGTCATCGATGTTTGATTATTTTTCAAAAATCGTTGAGAAAATTCATCCCAAAAGCCTTATCTTCTTTTCTTCTTTTTTCAGCAAAGCGGAAGAAACGACGATAACGGATACTTTTAATTGCAAGATTGTCAACATATTTCAAAAACAGAATTTAGGCGTGATAGACGATAGAAACGTTTCAAATAAAATGGAAATAATAGAAGAACTCATAGAAAACAAAACGAGATCGGCGGTTGTCTTTTCCGATATTCAAAGTTTGAAATCCTTTTACATCAAACTGTGCAAAAATCATCCTGCGATGTGCACGAATCGAGAAATATCAACTTACATTCCGAATGAAGATAAATCAATTGAATTAAAACATGACAGGGTAAATCTTTTGCTTGCCACCGGATCCATGATTCCAAGAATGGAATTTGAAAGGATCATTTACTATGATTTTCCGAGAAATCACAGCGAATTTCTCAAACCCCCAGCGGCTTTGAAAAGGGGAATGAATATGACCGTCCAAATGATTTTTGGAAACGACGATGTTCAAAAAAACATGAGAGATCTTGAAGAACTTTTCCCTCTGCCTCAAAGAATTATCGAAAGCGCCAAAATACTCAAAAATTCATCTGGAGATATGACGGACGCTCTCATACGTTCCGAAATGGCATCTTCAAAAGCAATTGCCAAAATTTACCTTTCCATTCTTTCAGAAATTTCCGCATTCAACGGAAAAACCGTAACGAGGATCCCGGCAGCAGACGAGATTGAAAATTCTTTACGTGAAAGGGAAGGATGGATGGAGAAATTTTCATTGAAAATACTCGAAAAAGATCTTATGAATTCTCAGGTTAAGAATATAGCCAAGATATTTCAAAATCCGTTCGAAGCGCATGAAAAAAGTAGCTATTGATTTTGGAACAAAAAGAACCGGTTTTGCCTTTACAGATCCAACTGAGATGATCGTTTCAAAAGTTAAAACTGTTGATACGGAAGATATATTCAAAGAATTGGAAGAAAATCAACCATTTTCAGAGATAATTATAGGATTGCCCATCAACTTGAAGATGAATTTTACACCCTCAACTTATTTGGCCATTGACAAAGCAATAGAAATAGGAGAAATTTTTTCACCGGTTCCCGTTTATCTTATGGACGAAAGATTTACGACAAAAATTGCCGGTTCAATGCATAAAAAAGAAATAATAGACGGAATAAGCGCTTCAATTTTACTTGAAGAACGTTTAAGGGGCGCAAAGGGAACAAGGGTTTTTTGGTCATTACCCAATATTTCGACTCAAATTGTGGATCTTATTTCATCCATTGGCCCTTTTAAAGATGTTTTGATTCTCGGGAATGCTCTAAGAGGAATTGAAAAGTATCCAATTGGTTCAAACATTGAAATTTTTGAAGATAACCCCGTTTTTTTCAGACTCAGATCGATGTCTTCGAATTACACTTTGAATTTTGGCATGGTTTGGGATATAATTCTAAAAAAGATAGAACATGCAAATCTTGTCATCTGTGAAGGCTTAGATCGCGAAAAAATCAAAAACAGTTTTTCAGACGGCACTTTTGTGATAACAGAAAATGCAAACGTTGAGGGTACTCTGTCAGTAGGGGGAAGATGGCTGAAGATAGAAAAGATAAACAAAAGGTAAATTCAAAAGAATACATTCAACTCTTCAAAAAAACAAATATAATAACATCATTCGGTATAACCGTCATTTCTAACATAGCAATAGGGGGACTTATAGGTTACTATCTCGATAAATGGACTTTCAACAACAAAGTGCTTTTGTTAATTTTTCTTATACTGGGCATTGTTTCTGGTATGTACAACGGCATAAAGTTGCTCATGAAAGAGGCAGAAAAAGAAAATGGAAAGGATAAAAAGTCTTAACTTTACTTTCAATCTTTTTCTTACCTACTGTTTTTTTTCTCCCATTCTTTCCATATGGGGGTGGAAAGCTTTTGCCGGATTTTCGATTGGAATGATCGGTGCCGAACTTTCATGGTTTATGTTGAACGAAGATGCTGTAAAGATTAAAAATGGCAAATTCAGATTTGCGGCATTTGGTGCCATAAAAAGATACGTTGTTTTTTCAATAGCACTTTTGATAGCCTTTTCAAGTTTTTCCATCGAAGGTTTTTTTTCAACTTTCATTGGACTTGAAATGTTAACCTTGACTTTATTCACTTCATCTTATTTATTCAACGATCTTGAATCCAAGGGGGGATTTAGATGAAATTGCACTTTTCAAAGGGAGAAAAAATTTTTTTAGTGATCTTCTTTTCTTTCTATTTTGCTTTTGCGTTATGGAATGCCAGTTCCGTACAATTTCCAGAAGGAGTAGGACTTGTCTGGCAGATAAAGACTCCAATGCCTTCTATTTTGGAGACGATCAATCCCATGACCGTTATAATGACAATTTTGATAGTCATTTTATGGATATTAATAGGCATCAGATTCAAAAGGCAACTCTCGAAAATACCGTCGAAATTTCAATCGGCGATTGAATTACTTTTGTCTTTTCTTTACAACCTTGTCGAAAGTACTATCCCTGTGAGCAAACTTGTAAAACCTGTTTTTTATTTTGTATCAACACTTTTCCTCTTTATAGTCGTTGCGAACGTACTTGGTGGCATTCCGGGCATTACCGTGAGTTATGTGAATAACGGTTTATCCATAAACTTTTTCACGGACACCTGGTATTCTCCTACGGCCGACCTCAACACAAACATAACTTACGCTATCATGGTCTTGATAGCGAGTTACGTATTTTCAATCAAGTACAAAGGATTCAAGGAATGGTCAAAAGGTTTTATTTATCCAAGTCCTTTTATGCTTCCCATGAACATTCTCGGTGAACTTTCAAGGCCTATATCCCATTCTTTCAGGTTGTTCGGGAATATAGGCGGCGGTGCTTTGATCGCTTTGATGCTTTGTTATTTAACCAAATACACGGTTGTTCCAGTGATAATTTGGGGATTTTTTGGTTTTTTCGTAGGGGTAATTCAGGCTTACGTTTTTACGATATTGGCAGTGGCATATATAAGTGCACAACTTGAATAAAATAGGGAGGTAGATTAAATTGACAGATTTAACAATGGCACAGGCCGTCGTTCAGGCGGCAAAGTACATAGGAGCAGCACTTGTAATGGGATTGGGCGCTTTAGGTCCGGCACTCGGAGAAGGAAGCATAGGTTCAAGAGCGATGGAAGCCATGTCAAGGCAACCGGAAATGGTCGGGGCGATAACAACAAGGATGATCCTCGCCGATGCAATAACCGAAACAACAGGGCTTTATGCTTTGCTTATCGCTTTTATGATCCTGCTGTTTTAGGAGACGGATATGTCCGGGATTTTTTTGAACTTTAACGGTACTTCCATTCTTCAATTGATGAGTTTTTTCATACTCATGTATTTTCTCGTTAAATTGCTTTACAAACCTTTTCTTTCCATGCTGGAAAAAAGGCGCAATGAAATAAAAAGTGAATACGATAAAGCCTCAAAAGAGAGAGCAGAGGCCGAAAAGATGAAAGAAATGGCCAAAGCAGATCTCGATGAAATAAGAAAGAACATTTTAAATTACGAGGAAGAATCAAAAAAGAGAGTTGCCGAATACGAATTAAATGAAAAGCGACGTATTGACGAGGAAATAAAGGTGATGATGGAAAACGCAAAATCACAGATTGAAGAAGAAAAAGCCAAAGCTCAAAAAGTTTTAGAAACTCAGGTTGTGACGATTTCAATCGCACTCGCTTCTAAGATCATCCAGCAAGAAATAGACGAGAAATCGAAAAGAGAATTTCTGATGAAACAACTTTCAAAAATGGGTGGAATAAATGAGATCAAGTAGAACTTTGACTTACAAATACGCAATTGCTTTGAATGAGATAAAAGACAGAAAATTGTACATGGCAATCGATTTACTCTTGGATATCAAGGACAGCGATGTTAAAACGTTCTTTTTAGATCCCACAATTCCATATCATAACAAATCTAAGGTTTTGTCAGAGGTTTTTTCTCTTGACGAAAAAGCCGAAAGATTTTTTGATCTTTTGTTCATTCACAAAAGATTTAAACTCTTGAATGAAATAAAAGAACTTGCCGAAAAGATGACAATGCGACAACACGGTTTAGAAAAAGTTTACGTCAGGAGTGCTATTACATTAAACGAAGAAGATAAACAGGCTATAATCGACGCCATAGGAAAAGTTAGAAAGACAAAATCGATTTTGATCGTTAAAGAAGATCCTTCCCTTGTCGCAGGCATAATAATAGATTTCGAAGATTCGATTGTAGACTTAAGTATTTCTGGCGCTTTTAAAAATTTAGAATACTTCATCTTTGGAGGTTGATGACGTGCGTATAAATCCAGATGAAATTTCAAAGATATTACTTGAAAAAATAGAAAATTTTGAGGATATCCCCAATCTAAAAGAAGTTGGACGTGTGATTCAAATAGGAGACGGGATAGCACGTGTTTATGGGCTCGAAAATGTGATGTTTAACGAACTTGTCAAATTTCAAAATCAACAGATGGGTTTGGTCATGAGCCTTGAGCCAGACGATGCCGGCATCGTCATACTTGGAGAGTATAAAAATATAAAAGAAGGGGATCTTGTCGAAAGAACCGGCAAAGTCATTGAAATTCCGGTTGGAGATGAATTGATCGGTCGTGTTGTGGATCCGCTTGGCATTCCTCTTGACGGAGGGCCAAAGATAAAATCTTCTAAAACAAGACCAATAGAAAGAAAAGCCGTTGGAATAATAGAAAGACAACCTGTCAATGTCCCACTTCAAACAGGCATAAAAGCAATAGATGCCATGATCCCGATAGGAAGAGGGCAAAGAGAATTGATAATAGGAGACAGACAAACTGGCAAAACAGCCATAGCGATTGACACCATAATAAACCAAAAAGATCAAAATGTGCTTTGCGTTTATGTGGCAATAGGTCAAAAAAATTCCGAAGTTGCCCGTACGATAGAGAGATTGAAGAAATCCGGATCCATGAATTACACAACGGTTGTCGTTGCCGGTGCAAGCGATCCGGCATCTTTGCAATACATAGCCCCTTACGCTGGAGCATCAATAGCCGAGGAATGGATGTTTGCGGGTAAAGATACCCTTGTAATTTACGATGATTTAAGTAAACATGCAATTTCTTACAGACAATTAGCCTTGCTTTTAAGAAGACCACCGGGCCGGGAAGCATATCCGGGCGATATATTTTACACTCATTCTCGCCTTCTCGAAAGATCTGCAAAATTAAACGATGAACTCGGTGGCGGTTCAATGACAGCACTTCCGATAGTTGAAACTCAGGCAAACGATGTCAGCGCTTACATTCCAACTAACGTCATATCCATAACCGATGGCCAAATTTATCTTGAATCTGCTTTGTTTCATGCCGGATTCAGGCCTGCAATTAACGTTGGACTTTCAGTTTCTCGTGTCGGAGGTGCCGCGCAGACGAAAGCTATAAAAAAGGTTTCCGGAAATTTGAGAATAATGCTTGCCCAATACAGAGAACTGGAGACTTTTGCCCAATTTTCAACGGAACTTGATCCTGCCACTCAGTCCCAAATAAAAAGGGGCCAGCATCTTATGGAATTACTTAAACAGGAACAGTATTCAACCATGACATTTGAAGAAGAAACTGTTTCAATCTATGCTGGTGTAAAAGGATATCTCGATGATCTGCCCATTTCGGAGGTAAAAAGATTTGAAAAAGCGTTACTCGAAAAAATCAAAAAAAATGAAAACCATATTCTCGATCGAATAAACAAAAGCAAAGATTTGGATGCCGATGTGGAAGAACAGTTAAAAATATTTCTGGAATCTTTGAAAAAAGAATTCGGAGGTAAATAATGGGTCGTGGCATTCAATTAGAAATAAAAAGAAAAATATCATCCGTTAAATCAACGATGCACATGACAAAGGCCATGGAAATGGTGGCAACAGCGAGATTGCAACTTTTCAAGAAAAATTTCAAGAATTTTTATGAGTACGAAAAAGAATTGTCTTCTGCTTTTCAAAGAATAAGCAGTTCAATCGAAGATATAGATGAAGTTAAAAACTTTATCTGGAAACACACACCTTCAAAAGTTATGATCGTTGTTATATCAGGCGATATGGGACTTTGTGGTTCTTACAACGATGATATAGTTAACGCATCTTACGAAAGAGAAAAAAATCTTGGAGAATCATTTGACTCTTTTTACGTAATAGGATCCAAAGCCAGCAAGAGAATGAGATTTGATGAGAAAAAAATAAGAAGGTCCATTACCGATATGTATTCAAAACCATTTTACGATGACGCACAAAGCCTTTCAAATGAGTTGATGAGGATATACACGAAAGGTGAAGTTGATTGCATTGAAATCATACACGGGTATTCGAAAACTTCTTTGGTGCAAAATGTTAAAGATGAAGTGTTTTTGCCAATAAAAATTGACAAACAATCTCAAAACATATCATATGATTTCGAACCTTCTGCCGAAGAAATGTTAAAAGTGGTTATGCCGCAATATTTTGGATCAAAGATGTACAGGATATTACTCGAATCAAGGGTATCGGAACAGAACGCGCGTCAGAATGCCATGAGGAACGCAACGGAGAACGCTAAAAAACTTATAGATGATCTTAGTTTGAAATACAACAAAATGCGTCAATTTTACATAACTCAAGAAGTCATAGAAATAACAAACAGTTCAGAAGGACTCAAAGGGGAGGAATGAAATGAAAAAGGGAAAAGTTGTGGGAATTGTAGGCCCTATCGTTGACGTTAAATTTCCCACCGATAGCATTCCTAACATACATAATGCCTTAAAAGCGAAAATTAACGATAGAGAGATTATAATGGAAGCTGAGCAACTTATGGGAGATGATGAAGTAAGATGTATCGCCCTCGATTCGACAGACGGTTTAAGCAGAGGAACGGAAATCGAAGACAGTGAAGGACCCATCATGGTACCTGTGGGAAATGAAAATATGGGAAGAATTTTTAATTTGGTCGGTGAACCAATAGATAAAAAGGGAACGGTCAAATCTAAAGAAAAATGGCCAATTCACAGAGAGCCTCCGTCCCTCGAAGATCAAAGCACAAAGGTTGAAATTTTAGAAACCGGTATAAAGGTTATCGATTTGATAGCACCTTTCCCGAAAGGAGGAAAGATAGGATTTTTTGGCGGCGCCGGCGTCGGGAAAACAGTGCTTGTAATGGAAATGATAAGAAACATAGCGATAGAACACGGCGGCTTTTCGATCTTTGCGGGAGTTGGTGAAAGAACAAGGGAAGGTAATGAACTTTGGAATGAAATGATCGAAAGTGGCGTTATGGACAACACCGTGCTCGTTTTCGGGCAGATGAATGAGCCACCCGGCGCAAGATTTAGGGTTGCATTGAGTGCCCTTACGATGGCTGAATATTTCAGAGATGTTCAAAAGAAAGATGTCTTGCTTTTCATAGACAACATATTCAGGTTTGTTCAGGCAGGATCAGAAGTGTCTGCTCTTCTTGGAAGAATGCCATCCGCCGTCGGATATCAACCGACACTTTCGACGGACATGGGAGAACTTCAAGAAAGAATCACCTCTACGAAGTATGGTTCGATAACCTCTGTTCAGGCCATATACGTCCCGGCAGATGATATAACCGACCCTGCTCCAGCAACGACCTTCACGCATCTTGACGCAACTATAGTGCTTTCCCGTCAAATAGCCGAACTCGGACTTTACCCCGCCATGGATCCACTTGAATCTAACTCAAAATTACTTGATCCGTCCGTAATAGGTAAAGAACATTACGAAGTGGCAAGAGAAGTTCAGAGGGTCTTACAAAGATACAAGGATCTTCAAGATATAATAGCGATACTTGGAATGGAAGAATTATCGGAAGAAGATCGTTTGACAGTGCAAAGGGCAAGAAAGATCCAGCGTTTTTTAAGTCAACCTTTATTTGTCGCAGAGCACTTCAACAACATCAAAGGAGAATATGTATCGATAGCAGAAAACGTTAGGGGATTTAAAGAAATACTCGAAGGCAAGCACGATGACCTTCCGGAACAGGCTTTTTTGATGACCGGCACGATAGATCAAGCAGTACAAAAAGCCAAAAATTTAAGTGGAGCATGACATGTTCAGATTAAAAATTATAACGCCGGAGAAAATCGCGTTTGATAAAATGGCCAAATTCGTTGAATTTAAAACGGTTAATGGGGCGATGGGTACATTGCAAAACAGACTTCCTTTTTTTGTTGCACTTGATATTGCCGAATTCGAAATTGAATCTGAGGACGGTCATAGAATTTTTTTCGCCGTTCACGGTGGAATCGGGGAATTTTTCAACAACGTGTTTACCGTACTTTCGGATGCAGCAGAAAAGCCTGAGGATATAAACGTTGAAAGGGCTAAAAGAAGTCTTGAGCGTGCAAGAGTGGATATTGAAGAAGTTGAAGAAATCAGAAGGAAAGAACTTGAAATGAAAATTCAGAGGGCTCTTGTTAGGCTAAAAATTTCTCAAAAGAAGGAGAGGTGATCGAATTGAAAATTGCCATTTTAACCGGAGGTGGAGATTGTCCGGGATTGAATGCGGTCATAAGAGGCATTGTCAAAGCAAAAAGAAGTGAAGATTCTGTCATCGGATTTAAAAGAGGTTGGGAAGGTGTCATCAACGACGATTACGTTAATCTTACCGAAGACGATGTCGAGGGAATACATCTTTTGGGTGGAACGATTCTTGGAACTTCGAGGACCAATCCTTTCAGCATAACGGATGGATCGAAAAAAGTCGTTGATAATTTTGAAAAAGAGAAGATAGACGCACTTATAGCGATAGGCGGAGATGACACTTTAAGTGTCGCAACCAAGTTCTGTGGTCTCGGTTTGAAAATCGTGGGAGTTCCCAAAACCATAGACAACGATGTTTCAAACACAGATTACACTTTCGGCTTTCACACGGCTGTCAATGTCGGTGCTGACGCAATAGACAGGCTTCAGTCAACTGCCAAGTCACATGGGCGTATAATGTTAGTTGAACTTATGGGAAGAGATGCCGGATGGATAACGCTTGAGGCCGGTCTGGCTGCCGGGGCTCATCTTATATTGATACCTGAATTTCCAAGAACGATAGAAGAAATAGTCGAAATACTCGTAAAACGCATGAAGGTAAAGGGATACGCTGTTGTGGCCGTTGCGGAAGGTTTTAAACCAACCAACCTTGAAAATGTCGTTGGAGATAAATCGACCATAGATCCATTTGGACACATAAAACTCGGAGGAATAGCACATTATCTTTCCGAAATCATAGAGCAAAAGACCGGATATGAAACCAGATCAGTGGTACTCGGACACCTGTTGAGAGGTGGGACCCCTACGGCTTTTGACAGAATACTCGGGACACGTTACGGAGTAGAGGCAATGAAACTCGTACAAAAAGGCGATTTTGGACGCATGGTGGCGTTGAGTGGAAATGATATAATTTCCATTCCGATAGAGTATGGAGTTGCCACGAAGAAACTTGTACCTTTTGATTACTATAAACTTGCGGAGATGTTTTTTGGATGAAAGGTGAACATCCTTACGTCAAATGGGCAATAAAAGTCATAGAATCGAAAATAAGAAAAGGGATTAATCTTGAACCCGATCCAAGCCTTCTGCCTTCCGAACTTTTCCAAAAAAAGGCGGGTGCATTTGTAACCCTCCACACGCTTGACGGCGATCTAAGAGGATGCATAGGTACTTTTTTGCCGACAACGCAGGATCTTGCACATGAAATAGCACAAAACGCGATATCCGCAGCGCTTGAAGATCCGCGTTTTGAACCTGTGAGTCCAGAAGAATTGGATGATATAGTTGTCAGCGTTGACGTACTTTCGATGCCAGAAGAGATAAAATCTGAAAAAGTACTTGATCCCAAAAAATATGGTATTATTGTTGAAAGTGGGTGGAGAAGAGGACTTTTACTTCCGGATCTTGAAGATGTCGATACGGTAGAAGATCAAATAAAGATAGCGATGATGAAAGCCGGAATAAAAAAGTATGATAGAATATATCGATTCACGGTTGAAAGATATCACTGAACGGGGGTAAGACCATGGAAGTTAAACAGGCAGAAGAATTATCAAAAATGCTTTCTACCTTGGATGGTGTGATGAAAGCAAAGGTAATACTCGATCCAGAAAGTGGTGAACTCACCGAAGTTCATATTCTTGCTTATGGAGATAAAAATCCCAAACAAATCGTAAGAGATATCGAAACGGCCATACTTACCATCTCTGGAGAAAGAATAGATAGAAGAATAATAAGCATAGCACAAATGGGTGGTGAAGGCCAAACCGAGGATAATACGGCTGGCTTTAAAGTGCAATCTGCCGGTCTTTCTGAAGATGGAACGGAAATAGAGATTAGCGTTGGAATAACAATGGGTATTTCTTCCAAAGATTCAAAAAGGAGAGGTATAAAATCTTTTAAAAATGTACTCAAATTGTCTGCGGAAGCAACCATGGAAGCGATGGAAAGCGTTGCCGAGTCCAAGTTGAAATTTTCCCTTGACGAGATAAGAGAGGTAACTATCGAAGATAGAAAATTTTTCATAGGCATAATGACCGTTATTTCCAGTTTGGGTATGACAAAAGAACTTGTTTTTTCAGGTAAAATCGAGTTTAACTCGGTTAAAGATATTGCCGAGGCGATAATCGAGAAGGTAAATTCTTCCGGTTTGAAGTTTTAAGGAAGGTGGTTTGATTGTCAAAGGTTTATGTTATTACCTCCGGTAAAGGTGGAGTCGGAAAGACCACCTTAACGGCTAATTTAGGTACGATAATGGCCTCTAAGGGAGACAGAGTTGCCCTCATAGATGCGGATATAGGAATGAAAAATCTTGATGTCGTAATGGGACTTGAAAACAGAATAATTTACACAAGCATGGATGTTGTAAACGGTAAAATAGACGTTTTCGATGCCCTCGTAAGGCACAAACAACTCAAAAATTTAAGTCTTTTGCCTGCTTCTCAGGTTGCCACAAAAGAGATGATCTCTCCTGATGATATGAAAAAGATAGTTTCTCAAATTTCAGAGAAATTCGATTACATACTCATTGATTGTCCCGCTGGCATAGAAAGAGGTTTCAGAAATGCGGTTGCACCCGCTGAAGAAGCCCTTGTGGTTACGACACCGGAATTGCCTGCAATAACTGATGCGGATAGAGTTATAGGTCTTCTCGAAAACATGAATTTCGAGGATTCGAAGATCCATCTCATAATCAACAGATTTAAGCCTCATATGGTAAGACACGGTGACATGCTCACGATTGAGGATATAAAATCCGCTCTCTCGATAGACATAATAGGAATCGTGCCGGATTCTGAAGATGTAATAGTGGCTACAAACAAAGGGATACCGCTTGCCCTTATGGATGGAAAAGACAGGATGGGAAAGATCTTGGAAGGAATTGTCTTAAGACTCAAAGGAGAAGAAATCCCGATCCCGACACTTGAAGAGCTCGAAGAAAAGCAGAGTTGGTGGAAAAATTTCAGAAATCTTTTCAGGCGAGATTGAGGAGATGATCTAAATGGGATTTTTTGACTTCTTTAGAAGGAAAAAAGACGATACCAAAGACTCTGCGAGGGAATCCGCTAAAGAAAGGCTTGATACGCTGGTGGGTGGCGGCAGAAGGTTTATATACAGAATAGACGAATTCGAAGATAAGGAAGATCTTGAGAAAAAAACAGAAGAGATAAAACTGAAGATCCAGCAAGAGGCTTCCGAACTCTTCAAAACTGACATAGATAAAGTAAAAATCGTTGTCGAAGAGCACAACGGATATGTCATAATAATAACGAACATAAATTTTGAATGAAATGCAGCAGATAAAGATTAAAAGTTCGAAACATTTTGAGTTCATAGATTTAACCGAAGAGATCGAGCGGATCGTTTCTGAAAGCAAGTTAATGGCAGGAATGTGTTTCATTTACGTGCCACATACAACTGCGGCTGTAACGATAAACGAAGATGCTGATCCGGATGTAAAAACAGATATAATTTCTTTTATTCAAAGACTTGTTCCATGGAATGGGAATTATTTGCATACGGAGGGAAATTCAGCGGCACATATTTTGTCGACGATTATAGGTGTTTCCGTTGCCATTCCTTTTGATGATGGTGCTTTATCTCTTGGAAGATGGCAAGGGATATATTTTTGTGAGTTTGATGGTCCGAGAGAAAGAAATGTTGATGTAATTCTTACGGAGGCGAAATCATGAGAAGATACTTTTTGGCGATTTTTGTTTTTATCATACCGGTTTTAACCTTTGCCGCTGTATCTTTTCCATATGGTTCTGTTATGAATTTCAATCCTTCATACATGGTTTACAACACGCAATGGTCGGTATCTTATGAAACATATTTTGGTGAGCCTCAGCAAATGGATTTCGTGATCTTTCAACCTTTCAAAAATGGTTTTGCGGGTAAATTGGGCTTTTACACATCAGGAGCGACAAGCGGAATAGCCTATTCCGTCGCGACAAAATCAGGTAACCTTAACTTTGGTTCTGATTTTTTAATATCCGATTACGGTACAAATGTTTCATTGAATTTTGGAGCCGGTATGGTTGAGAAAATCTTACAAAATCTCGATCTGTCTGTGAGATTGCCAAACGTATTAACGTACACCTACGGAAAAAGCATAAACGTTTATCCAAATTTCGAAGTCGGTCTGAATCTTCCTTATGAATACTGGTCACTTGGTGCATTTTTATCCGTTAATCAATTTGTCAGCGGTGGATTCTGGGGAAGTCTTTCCGCTTTTAACATTCAGGCATTGGCACGCATTTATGGCGGGTATATTCCTTCCACTCCTTCGATAACTCAAAACGTTTTCGATTTCAACCTTCAGGGTTCTATCGGATCGATGAGTTTTGCCTACCTTTACAAATATGTTTGGGGTACAACCAAAAGTCAAGAAAATGGTTTCAGAATATCGGCTGAATGGTGATTTGCGATGATCGATAGGGTTAAAATACACGTTGCCGCCGGTGACGGGGGTAACGGTGTTGTGAGTTTCAGAAGAGAAAAATTCATACCTAAAGGTGGCCCAGATGGTGGAGATGGGGGCAACGGTGGAAGTGTCATCGTAGAAGCAACCAATTTTATGAGCACTTTGAACGATTTTAAGTACAAAAAACACTTTAGAGCCCAATCAGGCGCAAAAGGAATGGGATCGAATATGACGGGTAAATCCGGCGATGATCTTATCATAAAGGTGCCGGTTGGAACGGTTATAAAAATAGAAGGTAAGACAATTGCGGATCTTAACGAAGATGGAAAGAAAGTTATAGTTGCGAGGGGTGGAAAGGGTGGAAGAGGCAATTCGCATTTCGCGACTCCAACCCGTCAGGCCCCAACGATCGCCGAAAACGGAGAACTCGGAGAAGAGCATGAAATAGAATTTGAATTAAAACTGCTTGCAGATGTAAGTTTGGTGGGATTACCAAATGTGGGAAAATCTTCTTTGATCTCCGTGATGACAAATGCACATCCTAAAATTGCTGACTATCCTTTTACCACGCTCGATCCGGTACTTGGCAAAGTGGAAATAGGGCACGGAGTTTCTTACGTTATTGCCGACATTCCAGGATTAATAGAAGGGGCACACGGAGGGAAAGGGCTTGGCGATGAATTCTTAAAACATGCCGAGCGCACCCGCGTTATCGCCCATGTGCTCGATTCTTCCAGCGAAGATGTACTAAACGATTATAAAAAAATAAGAGAAGAAATGGTACTTTACAGTCATGATTTTGAAAAAAAAGCAGAGATAATAATTTTAAACAAATGTGATTTAGTCGATGAGCAAAGGATTTCTAAAATTTTAAAACTTTTTCCAAACAGAAAAGTTTTTGTGGTTTCGGCTCTTGCAAGAACCGGCATCGAAAACCTTAAAAACGCACTCTATTACGAAATTCAAAAAGCACCATTTGTTGAATTCAAAGTTGATGAATCGATTAACATTTCAACCAATGAAGAGCCTTCGATCTCCATTGAAAAAATGGAAAACTCATTTTTCGTTAAAGGTAAAACGATCGATCAACTGCTGAGAAAATATCAGTTAAATCAACCTGATGGAATGGAAATATTCATGAAAAAGTTGGATGAATTGGGCCTTGAAAAGCAACTTGTTAAATTGGGCATCAAAGAAGGAGATACAGTTGTGATAAATGATATGGAGTTTGAGTATCACAAATGATTGGGATTTACGGCGGAACTTTTGATCCCGTTCATAACGGTCATTTGATAATAGCAACTGAAATTTTGAACATCACCTCTCTTGAAAAGATAATCGTGATGCCGACAAGAACTCCGCCTCACAAAGACGGAAAAGTATCCGCAAATTTTGAAAAGCGTTTTGAATGGACAAAAACTGCATTTGACGGTTTGGAAAAGATCGAAATTTCTGATTTTGAGAACAACGCCAATCCATCTTACACCATTGATACGATACGTTACTTTCAGAATAAATACGGCAAAGTTGCGTACATAATGGGCGAAGATAGTTTTGTGAATATAGAAAAATGGTACGAATACGAAGAAATACTTAATTTAGCGAGGCTTTACGTCTATCCAAGGTATTGTGATAGAAGTCTTACAACAACTTTGATAAAACGTTTCAAAAATCACGATGTGCATTTTTTGTCCGAAATGCCCGTTATCCAGATATCTTCGACTGCGATAAGGGAAAGGGCACAATCCGGTCTTTCGATAAGAGGATACGTCCCTGAAAAAATTGAAAAAGATATACTCGATTTTTACCAACAAATTGGTAATCAAAAGAAAAACAACGATCGGTGAAAAAACGGCGAATGGCAATTCAGACTGTGGTATGTGATTTTATTTTCCGAGATCCTCTCCAATAGTCGCAGAATAGACGACCGCAAGCATGGTTTGTAAAAGTTCATCGTAATAATTTGTTTTGAAGAGTACCCTGTGCCCATCGAGACGCTTCAATCCCGGAATGAGCATTGATTCGTCTGCCATTTCAGTCGATTTGAAATTGATTTCAACTTCGTAAGGTGCTTCTATTTTATAAGGTCTTACTGCATTTTTGAATGTTTTGGAAAGTGCGATTTTCGTTCCATCGATTAATTCTTTTCTCAAGACATTTTTAGGTTTCATGATGGCGGCAAATCTACTCAATCCCTTTTTTGTTTCAACTAAAACGGTGTCTAACATCTCATTTTTTAGTTCTTCAACAAGGGCATGATCTCCCACGACCAGAGAAACTGGTACATCATGGTTCCCCGCAAAAGCGGCGTTGATCGTCGTTTCGCTCATATGTTTACCGTTTATTTTGAGATCGTAAACATCCGTGGAATACGTGTGATCCATCGTGCCGTGAATTGATCCGACACCTGCGTGATATCCAATGAAGAAAACGGTTGAAAAACTTGAATCAAAGCCTGCCATCATGTAATAATCTCTCAACCCACCGCTTACAAGATATATCCTATCATCGCGCTCTGTGAAATCGTAAGAAAGGTTTTCTCCTTTTGAATGGGAATCGCAGACCAATATCTCATCAATTTTAGAGTTAAATTCAGATGATTTTATACCGTCTATAACCCACCCAACAGTTTCGGCCATGTACTTACCGAGATATCGTGGATCTTTTTCTTCAACTTGATGCCAGGAATTCACACCCGGTAATCCTTCCATGTCGGTAGAAATGAAAATCTTCATAGCATCGCCTCCTTATATTCAATATGTATACCAAACAAAATTCAAATTCCGAATCATCGCTCCAGCAGGTGCCTACAACGGCAGGTAGCGTGTGGCTCGTGGCACTTAAGAATTGACAATTTTCAATTGCCAATTGAGATAACGCGTAATCTGCGATTGACAGAGTCTTTTACTGTTCACTCTTCACACGTCCTCACCAATTGAGGCATCTAGCCATCCGCTTACGGTAAATGACAATTCGGCTTTTAAAGTGAGTTAAGTATATCCGTTTTTGCCAAAACTCCTCCGCCCAAAAGTTCTTTGTCCTTGTAAAAAGCAATTATCTGTCCTGGAACCGGAACGACAGGTTCATAAAAATGCACAATTGCCGTTTCGGGATCAAAACTGCATTTTACAAGGGGAGATGTACTTCGTACCTTACACTCGCAATCTAAAAGGTACGATTTATCTACAAAAAGATTTAAATCTTTCACGTACGAATGATTTTTGAACAGATCGGATTTTTTCCCGACTTTGATCGTGTTTTTTAAAGGATCTACATCAACGACGTAAACTTTTTCTCCTGTCGCAATACCAATACCTTTTCTCTGGCCTACCGCATACATCTGGTATCCTTCATGCTGACCTATAACCTTACCATCTACATCCATGACAGGACCTGCACGTAAATCCACACCATTTGATCTGAAGAAATTGCCCAGATCTCCATCTGGAATGAAGCACACATCCTGACTGTCTGGCTTTGCTCCAACGATAAGATCGTTTTTAATCGCAATTTGCCTTACATCTGCTTTTTGCATTTCACCGACCGGCAATATAAGTCTATCAAAGAGTTTCTTTTCAACAAGGGAAAGAAAATAAGATTGATCTTTTTTAATTTCATTTGCCATAAAGACTTTTCCAGCTTTAACGATGGCATAATGCCCCGTTGCCCACCTGTCCGATCCCATCTTATCACCAAACACTTCAAGAGCCCAAAATTTCATCTTTTTGTTGCACCATGCACATGGATTAGGGGTTATGCCTGCTTTATATCCATCCAAAAATGCTTGTATTATCCTTTCCCTGAATTCTTTTTTGAGATCGACAACATCAAGGGGAATGCCTATTTTTTTTGATATCTTTAAAGCATCCATGGTGTCATCGGGGCTGCAACACACTTTTTTCTTTAAATCGTATTTTGAAAAAAACAGATCATCTTCCATCTTAAAATGAATTCCAACGACATCGTATCCTGCCTTTTTAAGCAAAAATGCACTTACAGCGCTATCTACCCCGCCGCTCATTGCAACTAAAACTTTCAAATTTGCACCACCAATCAGATCACGATCTTGATTTTACATCCTTAATGATGATATAATAACTAAGAAAAATATTTTTAATCATGTTGCCTTTATTGTGAACTATTCTTTCCAACATTCAATTCAATTTTACAACATTTTTTAATTGGAGATCAAAAATGAATCAATTCATCTTTCAAAAACTCAAATTAAAGAATACCATTTTTTTGAGCAACAAGATGTTGCTATCTTTAAAATTGCTGAACACAAATGCTTTAGACCTCGAAGAAGAAATAAACAAAATAGTGGAAGAAAATCCATTTCTTGAAGCGGAAGTACTTACCATGCCAAACGAATACAGAAATGTAAGAAAAACAGATGTTGAAGATGATTACATTGAAAATTACGAACTTGAAAACAGATCTTTAAAAACATACCTCATCGATCAATTTTATGCCTTAGAATATGATGAACTGGAAGAAAAAATTTTTCTTTATTTGGTTGATCTCATCGATCAGCACGGTTTCATAAGATCAGAAGTTAAAGAAATAGCAAAAGATCTGAAAGTGTCTCCTGAAAAAGTGGAAAAGGTTTTAAAAATGCTTAAATCCCTTGATCCACCTGGCATTGGAAGTAAAAATATACAAGAAGCGCTGAAATGTCAAACTGATGATAAAGACGTCATCACTTTGATCGACTTAATTGAGATAATCCAAAAAAATCCACAGGAAGCGCTGAGAAGGTCTGGGATGTCAAAAGAAAGATTTGAAGAAGCGCTTTCAAAAATCAAAAATCTTAATCCTTATCCGGCAAACGGTTTTTACGAATCTTCATACACACAATACGTTGAGCCGGATATTTTTATAACAAAAAAAGACGATCAATATGAAGTCTTCCTTAACGATCGAATTGACATTAAATTTTCATCTCTCGAATTTTACGACAAACTGATCCATTCCGGAAACCAATCTTACATCGAATTCGCCAAATTAAAATACGATCAGGCCAAAAACCTGATAGAAGCATTCTTAAAAAGAAAAGAAACACTTTTAAAATTCGGCCAATTAATCGCCAAAAAAGAATCGGATTTTTTGAATGGTGGCAGATCAACGCCTCTTAAGGTGTCATCGGTTGCGGCAGAACTTGGAATAAACGCTTCAACCGTTACAAGAACAATTTCTTCGAAATACGTCAAGACTCCAAGAGGCATATACCCTTTGAAATTCTTTTTTGAAAGGTTTCTGTACAAAAGCAATCATCAAGAAATATCACGAGACGACATAAAAGAAAAAATTTTGAATTACGTATCAAAAGAGGATAAGAAGTGTCCATTGTCAGATTCAAAGATAGAAGAAATGTTGATGTCCGAGGGTATAAGTTTGAGCAGGCGAGTTATAGCCAAATACAGAGATGAACTCGGAATACCTTCTTCTTCGAAGAGAAAAATGGCATGAGAACGGTTATCTTTGCCGGAGGAGATTACAAAGAGCACGACTTTTACAGATCGACGATTAACTTTTTCGATCTCAAAATAGCAGCCGATTCAGGTGCAAATTTTTTGAAATTCATAAACGTCGTTCCAGATATTTTGATAGGAGACATGGATTCAATCAACGAAGAGACGTTGCACTTTTGCGAAGAAAATGGATCCAAGATCATTCGATTTCCTCCTCAAAAAGATGAGATAGATACAGAACTTGCCATGATCGAAGCATCGAAGATCGGATCTGAAACTATTTTTATCGCCGGTGCATTTGGTACAAGACTTGATCAAACATTGGGCGTTTTCAGACTGATGGAACGTTTTAGGAACAGCATAATTTTTAACGAAGATGTTTGTTCCTTTATCATAGATCATCCGTTAGATCTTGAAAGCATAATTGGAGAAACATGGTCGATAATACCTCTTCAAAAAGATGCCAACAACGTTTCTCTTAAAGGATTTAAATATGATCTGAGCCATAGAAAAATGGAGTATCTCAGACCATACGGAATAAGCAATGAATCTTCTGAAAATAATGTTTTCATAGATCCAGGAGATGGCAAATTGCTTGTTTTCAGATATCACTCAAGATCTTTCGGATGGATAGATGAACTTTCTTTCAAATTGAAATAGAGGTGATGAAAAATGAAGGAGGAAAAAACGATCCGTCAGTTGAAAAAAGAGGCTATGTTGTTGAAGATCAAGGGCTATTACAACATGACCAAATCTGAATTGGCTGAAGTTATTTCACGAAGAAGAATGGAACTTTCCAAAAAGATTCGAGAACTCGATACCATGGAAATCGATGAACTGAGAAAGTTGTCAAAGGAATTCGATCTAAAAGTACCATGGAAATCTGCCAGAAGTACCTTTGTAAAAAAGATAAAAGCCCTTTTCGAAAATCTTAAGTTGAACGGCGAATTGGAAGAACAAAAATTCGAAAAAAATAAATTACCATCTCAAAATGTCTCTTCTTTTGAAACGCAGAGAACGCAAAATGTTAATAAAGCACCTGAAACAGTTATATCACTTCCTGTAAGTTATTTCAAAGACAAGTTTTGCGGTCTTGAGGTAAATCCAAATTGGATTCATTTTTACTGGGATTTTTCACCTAAAAATCTTGAAATCATAAAAGAACATTCAAATCTTGTTCTGCGCGTTTACGATGTCACATACATAGAATTCAATGGCATAAATGCCCACAGAACTTTTGAGATGGAAATAGACGAAAAGATGAAAAAATATTATGTTTTTGTGCCACAATCCGGCGCGGATTACATTGCAGAAATAGGATACAAAGAAAACAACAGATTTGTGCCTCTTTTAAGATCTAACCTTGTTTCGACACCTCCTTCTTCAGCAAAAATAGCGCAGATGGAACTTTGGATGGATCTCAGATCAAAAAGAAAGTTCACGGAAATGAGTCCTTCCAGAAAAGTTTTGAGAATAGAAAAACTCGTAGGATTTGCTTCCATGCCAACAAGTGGATTTAAATCAGGCGGTGGATCGTTTTTCATACTTAGCGGGAGGCGAGGGTCTTGAAGGGGAAAGTACTCTTGATGCTTCATGCCCATTTGCCGTACGTCAACCATCCAGATCATCCTTATTTTCTCGAAGAAAACTGGCTGTTTGAAGCTATAACCGAAACTTACATTCCATTGCTTATGGCTTTTGAAAGGCTTGAAAGAGATAACGTCCCTTTTGGTATAACAATTTCTTTGAGTCCACCTTTGATTGAAATGTTTGCTGAACGTACGCTTGTTGATAAATACAGGAGACATCTCGAATCGCTTATAGAACTCGCAAAAAAAGAGGTCGATCTCACAAAAAAAGAAGAAGCGGCAAAACACGAAATGGCTCTGAAATATCTCAACGATTTTAAGGAAGAACTTGCATTTTTTGACAATTACAATGGAAATCTTTTGACAGCATTTAAGGATGTGGAAAAGACCGGGAACGTTCAATTGATAACGTGCAATGCTACCCATGGCTTCCTCCCGCTTATGAAGATAAATCCCAAAGCGGTTCACGCTCAAATTGCGATAGGTGTTAAAGCATTCGAAGAAAGAATGGGAGATCATCCAAAAGGAATGTGGCTTGCCGAATCAGGATACTATCCGGAACTTGACAAAGAACTTGCCATGCAAGATTTAAACTTCTTTTTTGTAGATTCGCATGGCTTATGGTATGCGGATGTCCCACCTCACTACGACGTTTACAGACCGGTTATGACTCCTTCGGGAGTTTTTGTGTTTGCGCGAGATCCAGAATCAAGCGAGCAAATTTGGTCTGCTCAACTTGGGTATCCTGGTGATCCGAATTACAGGGAATTTTACAGAGATGTGGGATTCGATAGACCTTTTGATTACATAAGACCCTACGTTGATCCATCAGGAGTCAGAACAAATACAGGTATAAAATACCATAAAATAACAGGCAACGTTTCTCTGGGAGACAAAGCACTTTATAACCCTGAAAATGGTCTTCAAACGGCTTTAAATCATGCAAAAGACTTTGTCCAAAAAAAAGCGTCTCAGGTACACAGGCTTAAAGAACAAATGGGAGTTGAACCTGTTATAGTTGCCCCTTTTGATGCGGAACTTTTTGGTCACTGGTGGTATGAAGGACCTAATTTCCTTGAATTTTTTTTAAGGGAATCCGCAAAGTCAGATATTTTTGAATCTTCAACACCGGACAGAGTTTTAACTTCACTCGATGATGTTCAAATTTTAACTCCGGCCAAATCAAGTTGGGGTGCAAACGGATACAACGAAACGTGGATAAACGGTTCTAACGATTGGATATATCCTCACCTTCACGAAGCAGAGAGTAGAATGAGTGAACTTGCAAGTCAATATTTAAATGCCTCCGATTCCCTTTACATACGTGCACTCAACATGTGTGCAAGGGAATTGTTACTTGCGGAATCAAGCGATTGGGCCTTTATAATGACGACGGGCACTTCTGTTGAATATGCAGTTAACAGAACTAACACACATTTATCACGTTTTCTTGAGATATATGATGCAATAAAGTCGCATAATATAGATGAGAGATCGATAGAACTTTACGAGTGGCTCGATCCGATTTTCCCGTACATTGATTATCGAGTCTATGCATGAGTGATTTTGGATTTGGAAATTAAAAGATCAGGAGGTAAAAATGGCAAGGAAAATGAGTACTATGGATGGAAACACGGCCGCAGCTCATGTGGCTTACGCTTTTACCGAAGTTGCCACAATATATCCAATAACTCCATCTTCTCCGATGGCCGAACTTACGGATTTGTGGTCTGCTCAGGGAAGAAAAAACATTTTTGGTCAGAGGGTAAACGTTGTGGAAATGCAATCCGAAGGTGGTGCCTCAGGCGCAATGCACGGAGCCTTGGCCGCAGGATCTCTTGCGACAACTTACACGGCATCTCAGGGTTTGCTTTTGATGGTTCCGAACATTTACAAGATAGCAGGTGAACTTTTACCTGGAGTTTTCCATGTTGCAGCAAGAACGATAGCCGCCCATGCGCTATCCATATTTGGAGATCATTCAGATGTCATGGCTGTAAGGCAAAGCGGAGTCGCATTGCTTGCTTCTGGCAGCGTTCAAGAAGTTATGGATCTCGGAAGCATTGCGCATTTATCGGCAATAAGGTCGAGAATCCCGTTTTTGCATTTTTTCGATGGCTTTAGAACATCTCACGAGATTCAGAAGATAGAGGTGTTTGAATACGATGAACTTGCAAAATTGCTTGACTGGGATGCTTTTAAAGCCTTCAAAGACAGAGCCCTTAATCCCGAGCATCCTAAAACCATGGGGACGGCGCAAAACCCAGATATCTTCTTTCAGGCCAAAGAATCTTCCAACAAATTTTACATGGCAGTGCCGGATATCGTTGCCGATTACATGGAAAAGATATCAAAACTCACCGGCAGAGAATACAAACCTTTCAATTATTACGGAGATCCGAATGCCGATCGTATTGTAATCGCTATGGGGTCTGTAACAGAAGCGGCATCGGAAGTGGTTGACTATTTGAATTCCAAGGGTGAAAGAGTTGGTCTGATCAAAGTGCATCTTTACAGACCTTTTTCAGAGAAATACTTTTTAGATGTTTTACCCAAAACAGCCAAGAAGATAGCAGTTCTCGACAGAACCAAGGAATCTGGTTCTCTTGGTGAGCCACTTTACGAAGATGTAAGAACTCTATTTTACGGAAGGCAAAATGCTCCTCTTGTAGTTGGAGGGCGTTACGGCTTAAGTTCGAAGGATACAACTCCTTCACAGATAAAGGCTGTTTTTGACAATTTAAACCAATCTAATCCGAAGAACTGGTTTACCATAGGAATTGTGGACGATGTGACAAATACATCCTTACCAGTTAAAGAAAAATTGAATACTTCTGCAGAAGGCACTATAAGATGCAAATTCTGGGGATTTGGATCAGATGGCACTGTCGGCGCAAACAAAGATGCCATAAAGATCATAGGCGACAACACCCAGATGTACGCACAGGGATATTTTGCCTACGATTCACATAAATCCGGAGGTGTCACCATTTCTCATCTGAGATTTGGGAAACATCCCATAAGATCAACTTATCTTATAGAAGAAGCGGATTACGTTGCATGCCACAAACAATCTTACGTTTACCAGTATGACGTGTTGGATGGACTCAAAAAAGGTGGTACCTTTGTGCTCAACACGATCTGGAAAGAATCAGATCTCGATCAAAAATTGCCAGGTAAGATGAAACGATATTTGGCCCAAAACAACGTGAACTTCTACATAATAGACGCCACGCATATCGCGATGAATATAGGACTTGGCGCAAGAATAAACATGATAATGCAATCAGCATTTTTCAAACTGACAAATGTGGTGCCGATAGATGATGCCGTTAAATATCTCAAAGAGGCCATAGTTCATTCTTACGGTTCCAAAGGAGAAAAGGTTGTTCAGATGAATTATCAGGCTGTAGATCAGGGAATAAACTCACTTGTAAAGGTTAAAATACCTGATTCATGGAAAAATGCAAAAGAAGACGAAAATATGCCTTCTATTCCCGAAAGACCTGATTTTGTAAAAAATATCGCGGATGTCATGAACAGGCAGGAAGGAGATAAACTTCCGGTCTCTGCATTTGTTGGACGTGAAAACGGCGAATTTCCTCAGGGAACGGCCGCCTACGAAAAACGCGGAGTTGCCGTAGAAATACCTGAATGGCAGCCAGATAGTTGCATTCAATGTAACCAATGCGCTTTTGCCTGTCCGCACGCGGTTATAAGACCATTTTTGCTTGACGATGAAGAGGTCAAAAAGGCGCCTAAAAATTTCGTCACCAAAGATGCCAAAGGCAAAGGACTTGAAGGATTGAAATACACGATACAGATCTCTCCGCTTGATTGTACCGGATGCGGTGTTTGCGTCGATGTCTGTCCAACTCCAAATAAATCTCTTGTCATGAAGCCTCTTGAAGATCAGGAAAAAGAAATTCCGAACTGGGATTTCGCGGTGAAGGAAGTTTCAGATAAATCAGATCGAATACCACCTGATACGATAAAGGGAAGTCAATTCGCACGTCCGTTGCTTGAATTCTCCGGTGCATGTCCGGGATGCGGTGAAACACCTTACGCGAAACTCGTCACGCAACTTTTTGGAGACAGAATGATAATCGCCAACGCCACCGGTTGTTCATCCATCTGGGGCGCATCCGCTCCATCTACGCCTTACACGACAAACGCTGAAGGCCGAGGACCTGCATGGGCAAATTCTCTGTTCGAAGATAACGCAGAATACGCCCTGGGAATGGAACTTGCCGTGAAATACGAAAGAAATAGACTTTCCGATCTTATGAACGAAATGGTAACTTTGAATGTACCTCAAGAGATAAAAGATCCATTCTTAGAATGGCTTGCGGGTAAAAATGACGCCAAATCTTCCAAGATCGCAACGTTGAAGATATTAAAAGTGCTTGACAGACAATTGCCAGACAAAAGGGCAATGGAAATTCTCAAAGCCATAAAAGACAGAAGAGATGTACTGATAAAGAAATCCATATGGGCTTTTGGAGGAGACGGATGGGCTTACGATATAGATTACGGTGGCCTTGATCATGTGCTTGCCTCCAACGAAGATGTCAATGTGCTTGTTTTTGACACGGAAGTTTATTCGAATACGGGCGGTCAGGCATCAAAATCAACTCCAGAGGCTGCAGTTGCACAATTTGCCGCTTCGGGTAAAAAAACAAGCAAAAAAGATCTTGGCCGTATGGCGATGACTTACGGATACGTTTACGTTGCTCAGGTAGCGATGGGAGCAAACATGAATCAGACTCTTAAAGCATTTTTGGAAGCAGAAAGTTATCCTGGTCCGTCTTTGATAATTGCCTATTCTCCTTGCATAAACCATGGAATAAAGGCCGGTATGGGTAAGATGGCAGATCAAGAAAAGCGTGCCGTCGAAGCCGGATATTGGCACCTTTACAGGTATAACCCCTTGCTTCGTAAAGACGGAAAGAATCCGTTCGTGCTTGATTCAAAAGAGCCAAAGGCCTCTTTCGAAGATTTTCTCATGAGTGAAGTAAGATATTCTTCTTTAAAGATCACATTCCCAGAATTGGCCGATCAACTTTTCAAAGTCGCTGCCGAGGATGCCAAGCAAAGATATGAAACTTACAAAAAATTAAGTGAGGGGTGATCTTATGAATGCCATAGATTACGCATTGAAAATGGAAATTGATGGAAAAACATTTTACGAGAAACAATCAAAAGAAAGTGTCGATCCGCGCGTCAAGCAAATTTTTGACATGCTGGCAAAAGATGAGCAAAGGCATTACGATATAATAAATGGATTTAAAAAGACTTTTTACAATTACAAAGGCACCGATACCTTTAAGACGACAAAAAACATGTTTTCGGATATGCTCAATAAAAAACAAACCTTTAACGTCGACGTGAATGTTTTTGAAGCCTACCAGCAGGCCATAGAGATGGAAAAGAAAAGCGTGGAACTTTACTCCAGCGAGGCCGTTAAATCGAAAAACAAAGATGAAAAAAATGTGCTTTTAAAACTTGCAGAAGAAGAAAAAAAGCATCAAATCATTCTTGAAAACTTGATGGATTTCATCCGTAAAGGAGACGAATGGGTTGAATCGCCAGAATTCAGTCATCTTGATGAATTTGACAAATTTTCTAAAAAAGACAAGTATTAAACAAAAATGATAAAATAGAACGGGATGAAATCCCGTTCTATTTTTTTATATTTGAAAAATGATATTTATCATATCATACGAGGAGGGTTTATATGATAAAAGTTTTAATTGCCAAGCCTGGTCTTGACGGACATGATAGAGGTGCAAAAATAATAGCACGGGCGTTAAGAGATGCCGGAATGGAAGTCATATACACCGGAATAAGACAAACTCCAGATCAGATAGTTCAAACTGCAATAGATGAAGATGTGGATGCCATTGGTATATCTATTCTTTCAGGGGCTCACATGAAACTCATACCGCGCATACTTGAACTTTTAAAAGAAAATAGTTCCAATGTACCCATCTTTGTGGGAGGAATAATACCTGAAGAAGACGCAGATAAAATGAAGAAAATGGGAATCATCGAAGTTTATGGACCCGGAACTCCAACATCGGTCGTCATCGAGGGGATAAAAGGATATTTTGAACATGCAAGTGTCTGATTCTCAAATATTAGACGGTGTTAGAGCCGGAGACAGAAAATCTTTCGCAAAATTACTTTCCATTTGCGAAGATGATTCGGTACGGGCAAATCATTTAATTTCAAATCTTGAAAAGCGTACTGCGCATGTTATAGGTATAACGGGCAGCCCTGGAGTAGGAAAATCAAGTATCATAAACGCGATTCTCGATAAGTCTGCCGATAAAAAAATAGGCGTCATAGCGATAGATCCGTCAAGTCCTTTCACCGGAGGATCATTGCTCGGAGACAGAATAAGAATGCAATCTCATGCAACATCAAAAAACTTCTTCATAAGAAGTTTTGCAAGTCGCGGTGCACTAGGAGGACTTTCTCCTTCTATTTTTGAAACGTGCGATGCTTTTGAAACTTTTAAAGTTGACGCTGTTTTTATTGAAACGGTAGGTGTCGGTCAATCTGACGTTGAAATAGCCAATGTTGCGGATACCGTCGTTGTTTTGATTTCTCCCGACGGTGGCGATGAAGTTCAAATGATGAAGGCCGGTCTTATGGAAATTGCGGATTTTTTTGTCATAAACAAAGCAGATAATCCTATCTCGAAAGGATTGTTATCGAAATTAAGAAACATTCTTGAGATGGGGAAAAAAGACATTCCTATCTTTTTGACAAACTCCATAACCGGTGAAGGAATAGAAAATTTAACAAAAGCGCTCGACAAAAGATTTTCATCGATTCTTGAAAGTGGATTGCTTGCACGAAAAAGACAAAAAAGGGTAACAAGCCATGCTCAGTCGATTTTGAGAAAAAAAATCGATGATATTCTCCAAACCGTTAAAACCGATCAATTGGATCTTGAAGAAATACAAAAAGAAGTGATGAAAAAAATTTGCGGCAATTCATGAATTCATCGCAAGACGTATACGATGTAGATCAAATATATTGACATCAAAAGCAAGCCTTTCCATTTTTTTGCTTTTCTTTGTTTGTTTAAGAAGATGAAAAATGCAATTAATCCTATAGCATTCATAAAGATTAAATCGCCAGTTATGGGCGTATCAGTCGTAATTCTACCTGAAAGTGCGGAAAGCCCGAGAATTGCCAAAATGTTGAAGATATTTGATCCCATTATATTTCCAACGGCAAGGTCGTTTTTTGATTTTTTTGCAGCCCTTATAGACGTTACAAGTTCGGGAACACTTGTTCCGAAAGCGATGATTGTGACAGATATTAACGTTTCACTTACCTTAAGTGCTCTGGCAAAATTGATGGCCGCATACACACCCAGTTCACCACCTGCAACAACTCCTGCAAGGCCTGCTATTGTAAGCAATACCGCAATTGAAAGTCTATGAGTTTTTTCTTCAGAAGATATCTTCACATCATTTTTAGATGTAGAAAAAACATAAACCATAAAAATCGCAAAAACACTCAACAATACCATTCCATCGTAGAAATCGAGTGAATTGCTTTTTAGAAATAACATAGTTGCTATGAATTGGGAGACTATGACAAATGGAATTTCAAACTTAAGCGTTTGATTTTTCACGAACACTGTTCCCGAAAAAATTGAAATTCCAAGTATAAAACTTGCATTGACTATGTTCGATCCCACGACGTTGCCTATGGCAACGCTTCCGGCATGCGTAAAAGCACCTGCAAGGCTTACCGCCAATTCTGGTGCACTTGTCCCAAAAGCAACTATAGTCAAACCTATGAAAAGTTCTGAAACCTTGAAATATCTTGCAAGATCAGAGGCACCGCTTACAAGCCAATCGGAACCACGTTCAAGTAAAACAAGTGCTATGATAAGAAAGATCAACTGTAAAAGAATGTACAATTTATCCTCCAAAAGAATTGTCTGAAAGTACAGTCTGGACGTTATTGTCCATCTGAATATACATTAGCCAAGATTTAGGATCTAAAACTGTTTTAGTTTATGCCAAGCAAAACTCAAATTACGAATCATCGCTCCGGCAGGTGCCCCACACTCGATGTCTGGTCCTCGCAGGCTGCGGAGGCCATCGAGAGGGCATCCTGCCCTGCGCTTTGATAAATAAGCATTAGGCTTTTAAAGTGAGGTTAGTATATCATCATTTTAAAAAAAAATCAATTGACCTTTCATCTCCTGAATAAAATCCATATTTTTGCCAATGCTAAAAGATACAAAATTTCAAATATCAAATTAAAAAAATATATGTATTTAGTATTTATAATGGATGTTTTTGTAATTACATTCGTAACTTTTATTTCATTCACGATCCATAACGAATAATCTTTGAATAATTGTTGGTAAAATGATTGTAAATTTTTGTAGCAAAATTTCGATTTTTTCAATTTTCAGATCACGCAATCCCTTGTGTGGCAACTGTTTCCAGCATTTCACTCTAAAATCACCACATTTTCACTTTTGGACACCCCAGGGTATGATCATACTCACCCCTGTCTTACCCCCCCTAAAAAACGCGATCTTGGAAGTCAAAATTTTCCTTATTTTATAATGATTTGTGAATTTAGATTTAAAAGACGATCCCGCATCATGTGCGGGATGACGTTGTTTTATTTTTTCATCCGCTATTGGCTATTAGCCATATGCTGCTTTTTTCTGCTCACTGCTTACTCGTTACTGATCACGCGTCACGCATTACGAACCATCTCTAATGTCTAATCCCTTTCTTTTCCACATGCTACCTGCTACGAGCTACGCACTGTTTTACCGATTACGCGTTACTATTTTTTCTACATGCTACGCGCTGTTTTGTCCCTTATCTTGTCAATTCCTACCATGACTTGTAAATTTGAGGAGTTTCCTTCCCTACTCTATTGCATAGATCTAAGTTGGATGTAAAACCATAGGTTGAATTCAAACCTAATGCTCCGTAATGCGCTTGGTAAAACAGCGCAGAAGTGATTGGTATTTTGTAAGTGTTTGCGTAATTATTTACCAATTGCCATTTGGTAGAATTTTCGAGTATCGATTTTGCCCTTTCAAAGAGCGAACTTGTCCATTCACTGCCGACATCGTAAGAATTGTAATCCGTTGAAGATCCGTAAGTATCCCAGTCCGGCCATGCGGATTCATTCGATTTTGCCGCAGTCAAAACAAGGCGTACATTTGGAAGTGCGTTAAGATTATCTATGAAACTGCCTCCATGGCATGAGCCAAGGAAGAAATTAAATTTAGTAGACGGATGATTGTTTATGACATTTACAAACTGAGAGGCGTAAAACCCTACGCCGCCGAGTCTAATATAATTCACATCTCCGTGCGCTATTATGTAAATGGTAACAACGCTGTAAGCACTTGCCATAGAATTCATTTCCGTTAAAATTGTGTTTGCATTGCTGCCAGTCAGCCAATGTACAACTACTACCCCAGGATATCTGGCTGCTTTGTATGCTAAGAAAAAATTTATGACCTGAAGGTAAGAATTTTCAGTTTCATCGTAAAGATTTTCATCCGGCATGAGACCTTGAACTATGATGATTCCTTCATTTTCTCGGATATCGAGCGGAATAAAATTGTACACAAGCAGTGTGCCGGGTAATGTTGTCATTTTTACATTTGACTGGATGATAAGATTATTTGAAGGCAATTTGTTGTTAAATTCTTGAGGTATTATCCCTCCAATTCGGGGAAGCCATTTCGCCGACATGACCGTTGGAGTGGCACCCGACTTTGGAACTAAAATGTACTGAACCGGATGAGCATAAAATGCACCGGGTTCGAGATCAAGCAGGAAAAAGTAAGAATCTCCTTTTGCGACCATTCTTTCAACGATTATCGAGGAATTTGAATCATTCGCACTTGCCTGCACGAAATCTGGCATTATGATTGTACCGCTTGCGACGACACTCTCGGCCCTAACGCATAGGTAAGAAGCGTTTGGAGTTTTAGAGAGTAATTGCGGTAAAACATCGCTTTTTACCGTATCTATCGCACGATCAAGGTCCGTTTTGAAAAGATCGACAAGAAAACACGAACTCAGAGTAAGAGAAAGCAGAACGACAATCATCAACAATATCACATACTTCTTGGACATGTGAATCCCCCCTTGTTGAATTTTTTCTACCCCCATGTTTTGAAAATTGTATCAATGTTATTTTAACACATTTTGACTGAATTTTAAATTTTGAGTTTGACGCAGGGCAGAATGCCAAGAGATGGCCGGCTCCTTATTTGTCTTCGGAATTCTCCGGAATTATCGGTAATTCGTATTGTTCTTCTATTATCTTTTGCAGATCTTCCGTCTTATAACCTGCTCTTATCGCAAAAACATATATAATACCGTAAATAACAGCCATTAGAAGTGTATCCCATGGAAATGGAATAACACCGTTTCCGAAACTTCCAAAATAAGATACAAGATCTGTTAAAAAGATCAGGGCAAAAAGCCAATAAGAACTTGTAAAGATGATCTTTTTTTCTCCAGATAATCGTTTTCCTGTCATAACCGTTCCGGCCACGAAAATCAAAGCAGATACGATAAGCGTTGAAAGAAATACCGATGTTTTCATTGTCATACTTTCGCCGGCGGGAGCGTATAAAACGTAAAGATAATTGAGTATTATTCCCGTGATCGAGACTATGAGTCCCACAATTCCAAAGGTGTAAGCAAAAAGTTTTGAAATCCCAAGTTTTTTAGTCACATAAACGAAATAAAAGATCGGTATTCCGATAAGCGTTGCGTAAGTGATCATGGTAAGAGTCGTTATGCCGGACCAGTAAACTATAAGTGCTCCTCCTATAAAAGCTATCGGGGCTATTATGCCGGCATACGAAAGTTTAAAGGATCTTTTGAGTTGTGGGGCATTTTTTCTGAAAACTTGCAATGCTACCGGACTTATTATGTAAGTTAAAACCGTTGCGCTGGTTGAAAAGCCAACGAATAAATACCATGACGGAAATGGCAGGAAAAAGAAGATGCCTATTACAAGAGAGGCTATAAGGGCGATGTATGGTACCTTTGTTTTACTGTGAATTTTAAGTAACGCCGAAGGAAGATATCCATCTGCTCCCATGCCGTAAAGTACCCTTGAACTTGTTCCAAGGTATATCCATCCAGTTCCACTTGGAGAGATCCATGCATCGATAAGCAGTAAATTTGCAAAAGCGCCAAAAAGGGCTATTCCACTGTATTTTAATTCCGTAAAAAACGGTGATGTACCCAGATCACTCGATGTCAAATTGGCCCAACTTATTCCTGCCGGCCATTTGATGGCGCCTATGAAAGCAAGTTGAAGTAAGGAATAGAGAGCCATCGCGGCAATTATGGAAAGAATGGTTGCCCGCGGAATATCTCTTTGAGGGTTTTTGGCTTCTCCTCCAAATTCGACTGCCTGACGAAATCCGAGGTATGAAAATATTATGCCCGCTGCCGGTATTGCGTAAAAAATGCTACCAGTGCCCAAAGGTGCAAATCCGCCGTAGGAAACAAAGTTCGATTTGTTGAACATGAAAAGTAAAAATATAAAAGTTGTAACTGGAAGTATGAACTTCCACCATGTTGCGATACTGTTGAATTTGCCAAGAAATTTTATGCCAAACCAGTTGAGTAAGAAAAAGGCCCCAAGCAATCCAACTCCGAAAAGAATTCCTATTGGAGTTAAAACTGAGACTCCAGAAACAGTCCTGAAGAGATCAGGCACGTACGTAGCAACGTATGTCAAAACCGCTTCGGCTTCAATTGTAGGCGTCGTTACGGCACCTAAAAGATAAGCCCATCCAAGGATAAATCCGGTATAACTTCCGTAAGTTAAGTGTGGATATCTGACGATTGCTCCGCTCTTCGGGATAGCCCCTGCAACTTCTGCAAGTGTGAGCGCTATGAATAACACTATAACCCCACCTATTATCCATGAAAGTATTGAAGCAGGCCCTGCGGCACTTGCCCCTGCGGCAACGCCGAGTAACCAACCAGAACCTATTATCCCGCCCATCGAAAGGAAGAAAAGATCCTGAAAAGTCAAAACTTTTTTCAATTTTTTGTCTGATTCAGCTGCAAATGATGCTGCAGAATTACCTTTAGTAACTTTTTGCGAGTTATCCATTCATCGCACCTCCAAGATTTTTTAAATGAAAAAGGCCACATCTGCTCGATGTGGCCCGGTGAATTCACTATGATCAAAGCACGATCAAATGCCTGCTCCTCCACCGGGCAGATACTTGATATGCTTTCTATTCAGTTTTTCAAAGCAAAAAATCTTTTCTACCATTTTAATCTCCATAAATGCTTTTTTGTATGTTATCACTGGCGAGAAGATTTGTCAATTACAAAACTATGAACATACGTTTAATTTTCGTCAAGCCATGCCTTTGCCTCTATTTTGCATTGCGTTTCCTGAACTGCAAATTCTTTTTCAATGGGCATCGAAACGATTTTTTCGAAAGTCTCACGTGCAAGGTCTTTTTTGCCCCATTTCACGTAAAGCATCGCAAGTTCGTAGTAACCGTAAACATATCTGGGATCCAAAGACAGTGCTTTTTTGAAAAGCATCTCTGATTTTTCAAAATCGGCAAACGGCCATGGTGTATCCCTGTACCTCATGGCAAGCGCGACATAAGCACGGTAAAGTTTCGGATCGAGTTTTATGGCTTTGTTTATGTAATTGTCGAAATCTCCGAGCATAAAAAGGCTTTGCACTATTCCTTTGTATTGAGCAAGACGCCCTATTGCCGCACCTGCGACGAAATTCAAATAAGCGTCGTTTGGAGTCATCTTAAGCGCTGATTTTGCGTAATCAAGTGAATCATTAAAATAAACTGCTTTTTTATCTTTCGGTGCACCCCATAAACCGTATTCTGTACAGGCATCCGCAAGCAGTGTCAAAATTGTAGCGCTTTTGGTAAGATTGGGAAGAATTTTAACCTGATCTATCAAATTCAACATGCCGGTCGCGTTTTGAGATGCCCTGTAATTGTAAAAGTCCTGGTCTAAATTTGATCCTAAGACTATCAAAGACAAACTCAAGATGAAAGAAACGATCAATAATTTTCTCATTTCCGCCCCCTAATCGATCAAATTTTTTTCTTTGAGTCTTCTGACAAGATATTCGGATTGCGTTTTCAAATCATCCTTTATGCCAAATTCTTTGGAAGCCATCTTAACAGCCTTTTCAAGATCAAATCCCAAATCGAGAAAATTGAGAAATTCATCTTTGTAATCTCTGTACGCTGGATATGCTTTTAAAACTTTGAATTCCCAATCTTTGTCCGCTTCGTTCATCCATGAGTCTCCGAGCGGGCCTTTAAATTTTTTGATCTTTTTGGGTTTAGGTATATCATCGAAATTGATCTCTTTTTTCAAATAGTCTTTTAACTTTTTGACATCCGCATATTTCGAAAAAGCCTCTAAACTTTTATAGGATCTAAAAGCGATCCAGTTTCTTACCTCATCGTCTCCGTCTGTTCTCAAAAATTTATCGAAAATACGTTGAATCGTTTTGCCGGCAGCATCTTGAGGACCTTCAATTATATCTCCAAGAGTTTCTAAAACGGCCTTTCCTATCCATTCAAACGATTCAACACTTGATTTATCTGGGGTGTCTTGACTTGTGTGGTAATACCTGTCTGGCCACTGGGTAAGAGAGACTGCCTGAACACCCATGGATGAATCCACAAAAATGTAATGGTCCGATCCGCCGGAATAACTTCCTTCTTTTACGCGAAAATGCGGATTTTCAAGATGAACTCCCATCAACTCGTTCACAAAGGAAGGTAAAGACCACGGTGTTGCCGATACATCGAGCGTGGATCCGGTATTGTTCTGATCTTCTCCGACCATGTCAAGGTTTATGTTGAATTCAAAATCATTATTGTGATCTGTAAAGTAAGATATGGTGCCATACATTTCAGGCACCCAAAGTGCCGTTATTTCACGGTTTATCTTGAATTTTCTGAGTACCCTGACAATTTCCGCGAGCAAAGCGGAACCGCTTGCGTTGTCATTCGCACCTGGTTTCGGATGACACAAATGTGCGGTTAAAATTATGGGTTTTTCCTTTCCTTTTTTACCTATTCGCGCTTCCAAAATTTCAAGTTCGTTTGTTCCGCTGTCTACATCTATGAAGGCTTCTATTTCCAAATTTTTCTTTGCAAGTGCCTTTAAATATTTGTATTGATTGTATGATAAGGCAAAACCAAATATACTTTCATCGGCTTCAACGGGAAATGAAGTGTAATTTACGGCCATTGGGAGCATTTCAGGATTTCTGTTTATCAAAGGGTCCTGTGCCCTCATGAAGTAAGAAAGCACGCATCTTGCACCGAACTTTTTTGCCATTCTGTAAACTCTCGCAGGATCTCCGCCTGCAAGGATTGCCTTATCACGCACTGACTTTTTGTAATCCTTTTCATCTTCTCCGCTTTCAACATCGATAACTTTGAGTTTTTCGATCCCGTTTGTCTTTCCGGAAAGAAAAACAGCACTTATAGGAGAAAGTGCAAGAGAACCAACTATGTAACTGCCATTTGAAATTTTCAAAAAACCGTCTTTTAAATTCCACCCGCGTGGCATACCCCATGTTTCGTAAGATTTGTTAAGAGGATATTTTAAAATCCGCGATTCCCCGATGAATTCTTGAATTGTGTTTATCGCCTTCGAAAATCCTATACCGCCTTTTGATCTGTGAAATTTGGACAATTCCCATTCTAAATCAAGTGCATTTTGAGGAAAAAATTCTTTTAGAAATTCTTCTTTCATCATCTCACCCTCTTTGAGAGATTATATCCTAAATCTTTTTTAAAAGTGAAACACAATTTTTGAGTTTGGCAGAGGGCATGATGCCGCGAGGTGGCCTCCGCAGCCTGCGAGGACCAGACACCGAAGGGCGAATGCCAGAGTCAACGATATTTCATATTTAAAGTTGATCAATTATAGCAGAATTTTGGAGTTAAATCGAAGTTCGTGTTAAAATCAAAAAGATGAGTGTATGGAGGAAGGTCATGAAAAAAGTTTTTTTTCTGTGACTCCTTCTCTGGGTACAATAGGAGGAGGAGAAATATATCTAAAAAAATTCATAAAATTTCTATGTTCGAAGAGCGAGATTGATAAAATCACCATAGCATACCCCAACACACAAATTCTAAAAGATTTTTGGGCAGATATTGGATGTACAAAGGTTGAATTTATAAATTACCATTTTGATACACTTACCGTCGACAAGAATTTTCTAAACTTAAATTTTTACAGGCTTCTAAAAACAGAAAGACAAATTGTGGAAAGAAAGGTAAAAAAAGAAAATTACGATTTGATCTTTGCACATGCTCCGACAGATGTGCTCATTTTGAAGAGTTTTTCTGAACGCACAAATGTCATTTTTTACAGCAATATACCTTCATACGCAAGCATTTGGCCGTTCAAACTTGCAATCAAAAAATATCTTGGGAAATTAAATAACGTGATATGTGTAAGCGAATTCTTACGAAATAAGATCAAAAGTATTTTGCCGTCGAAGAAAAATATTTACATGATTCATAACGGAGTGGAAGATATCAATTTAAAATCAGATCCGCCGTTCAGCGTGAAAAACATCGGTGTAGTGGCAAGATTTGAAAAGGAAAAAAATGTCATCTTAGCGATCAAGGTTTTTAGAATTCTCGTAAAAAATTATGGTTACCTTTCTTTGCATCTTTTCGGGGATGGGAGCAAAAAGAAAGCGATGGAAGATTTTGTCATAAGGAATGAAATTAAAAATGTTTATTTTCACGGTTTTGTCAAAAATGCAGATGAAATTTATTCAAAGATAGATTTGCTTTTGGTACCGTCAAAAATGGAGGCACTTTCACTTGTCATCATTGAAGCAATGTCCAGAAACATCCCGGTTGTGGCTTCAAATGTTGGCGGTATTCCGGAGATAATCAAAGATGGTTACAACGGGCTTCTGGCCGAACCAAATGTAAGCAGTTTTGTCACTAAAATAACAAAAATAATAGAAAATCCTCAGTTAATAAGTGCGTTTGCAAAAAATTATGATCAAACTCTTGCACAATTCGATATCGGAAAAAAATTCGAGGATCTTTACAAGATTCTTTTTTATCAGACATAGGCGATGGGGGAGTTTAAATGAAAGTTTCTATCGTAATACCCGCTTACAATGAAGAAGCATCTATCGAAAAAACGATAAAAAGTCTTCTTAGTCAAAGTTATAAGGATTTTGAAATCATCGTTGTGGACAACAACAGCAAAGATAAAACACGCGAGATCGCTTCAAAATATGTTAAAACCGTCAATGAATCGAAACAAGGTTATATCTTTGCCGTGAGACGTGGCATTGAAGAAACGCACGGTGAAATTTTGACGATATGCGATGCCGATTCGATATATCCCAAAAGATGGCTTGAAAAAATGGTAAAGTCTTTCAAAAGAAAAAACGTCGTTGCTGTTTACGGAACGGCGACGTTTTACGATACGAATGAATTCACGGCATTTGCAAGTCTTATCTTTTACACGATCTTTTTATGGTTTTCGAAATTTTTAGGCCTTGATAACACGGCTGGTTTTAATTTTCTCTTCAGAAGGGAATCTTACGTTAAATCCGGTGGATACGATCCAAACTGGAAATGGGGCAGCCCTGATATAGATCTTGGAAGAAGACTCAAAAAATTTGGAAAAGTCAAATTGAGAAATAAAATTGTGTTCACTTCCGCAAGAAGATTTAAAAAAGGTGGATTTTTGAATACCACGAAGATGTTCATCGGCATGTGGAGGCAGATGTTAAAAAACAAAAATCCAGATATGAGTTACGATGAATACAACAAAACAAGGAAGTAACATACTCTCACTATACTTAAATAAATTTAAGCAGAGGGCAGGATGCCTTAAAATGGTGATCGGTGAGTAGTAAAGAGTGAGCAGTATGATTACAGATTACGCGTCACGCGTTACGAACCATCTCTAATGTCTAAACTCTAATCTCTTTTCTACGTGCTACGAGCCACACGCTACCTGCCGTTGTAGGCACCTGCCATCGCTGCGATTCGGAATTTAAAACTGGTTTAGTATACCTACGCATTTTTCTTTAGATGATGGAGAATTCTTTCTCGAAAAAGTTAAAAGGTCTCCTTTTTCGGAGACCTTGTCTTAAATTTCAAGATGCTTTTTGAACCAATCAAGTATAAGATCTAACCTTTTGATTCTATGGTAAGGTTTACCTGATCTTGACAATTCATGGTTTTCGGAAGGGAAAAGTGCAAGTTTTGCTTCTTTGTTCAGATATCTTAATGCCGTAAAAAATTGAAATGCTTCAACCATGTAACATCTGTAGTCTTCCATGGAATGAATAAACATTATAGGTGTTTTGACGTTTTTTACGTAAGTAAGAGGAGACATTTCCGCATATCCGCCAGGGTTCGACCAGGGATCACCGCCTAATTGATCAGGTCCAAAGAAATATCCTATGTCCGTTGTTCCAAAAAACGACACCCAGTTACTTATCGAGCGTTGTGAGACAGCCGATTTGAATCTGTCTGTTTGAGTTACAACCCAATTTGTCATATATCCGCCGTAAGATCCGCCTGTAATTCCCAAACGTTTCTCGTCGACAAAATCAAAACGCTTTATCGCTTCATCCACAACTTCCATTATGTCTTTGTAATCTCTTTTACCGTACGCTCCGTGTATGTAAGAAAATTCTTCACCATATCCGTCACTTCCTCTTGGATTTGAGAATAAGACGGCAAAACCGTTTGATGTCAGCATTTGAAATTCAAGGAAAAAGGCATTACCATAAGCCGTTCTCGGACCTCCGTGAACTTCGAGGATCGTCGGATACTTTTTTCCCTTTTGAAAATCAGTTGGTTTCATGATCCATGCGTCTATCTTTTTGCCATCGGAAGATATCACATCAAAATGTTCTGGAACTGAAATTGAAAAATTTCGCAGATCGTTTAACCTTGAGATTTTCTTTTCTTTTCCGTTTTTGTAAAGATAAAGTTCGTCTAAAGATGTAAAGTTCATAGAAAGAAAGGCTATATTTCCATTTGGGGCAACATTGAATCCGGATACAGATCTCTCTCCGTTGATGATCTCCGAAACTTTTCCATCAAAAAATTTGTAAATTTTGGAGAGAGGGCCATCAGTCATCATGAAATATATTCCAGAATCTCTCCAGAAAATTTTGTTTGGAGAACCGCCGCGCGAATCACTGTTTATAGAATTTCCCTTTGCCAGATCGACATCACAAATTTTTGTGAAGTTACCGTTTAAATTGGTTATCCATAATCTTTCATTTGTGAAAGATCCGTGCTTTAAATCCGAAATGGCGACCGCCATTTCTTTTGAATTTGGGCTCCAGCATATATTCCCAACGGACACATCCGAATTCGTGATTTTTTTAGGTTCTCCAAATCCTATCTTTAAAACAAAAAGGTCAGAGACGAGTGGATTGTGTTCAAGATCAAGTGCTTCAACGAAGGCAACATTTTTCCCATCAGGAGAAGGAGCAAAGGTGAATATGTCTCCTCTTTCTTTTGTCAAGCACTTTTTTGTTCCGTTTTTGCCAACAAGATAAAGTTGAACCTTAACATCGTATGTAAATCCTTCTCCATTTGACCAGAATGGAATTTTCTCTATTTCATGTACATCATCTTTTGGACCTTCGTTTTTACTTTTCCTTTTTGCCTTTAAAGCAACCGAAAGGATTAGTTCATTTGAATTTAGCCATGCGAGGTCCGTTATTTGATCATCAAAATGGGCTATTTTAACGGATTCTCCTCCATCGGATCTTATTGACATAAGATTAGAACCCTTTTCATCTTTGGAAGCAGAGATAAAGGCTATTTCTTTCCCATCCGGAGACCATCTCGGAGAACTATCTGAAGGTCCTTTTGTAAATTGAAATAGATTTCCATCGTACATGTAAATGGATTTGTCATATCCGTCCTGCTTTTCATTTGAATGGCTTAGGGTAAATGCAATTCTGTTACCGCTTGGATCTATCTGTGGATCCCCAGCAAATTTGAATCTTAAAAATGTCTTTGATGAAAATGTGTTCATCTCGATCATCCCTTTCCGTTAGACCTTGCAACAATTATATACCAAACAAAATTCAAATTCCGAATAGTCGCTCCGGGCAGGTACCAGAACGGCACGTAGCGCGTGGCTCATAGCATAATGCCTCACATTTAAAGTTAATCAAGTATATATGAGATTGATCTTGACAATATCTCTCTCAGTTTGTATAATCATCTTACGGATATGACTTGATTTAAGGAGGTTACCATGAAACGTACGTATCAACCTAAGCGCAGGAAAAGAGCCAAAACTCATGGATTTCTTTCAAGAATGAGCACAAGTTCTGGAAGAAGAGTTTTGAGTAGTAGACGAAGGGCTGGAAGAAAAAGATTAACGGTTTGAATGCTTTTGAACCGATGAATCGTCTCAAAAGAGAAAGAGATTTTCAGAGGATTTTTTCCGAAGGTCAAAATGTATCAAACGAGTTATTGTCGATAAAGTATTTTTATAACGATCTTGGACGGCCAAGGATGGGAATAATTGTATCAAAAAAATTTGGGAAGGCTCATGTCAGAAATAGATTTAAGAGATACAGTCGAGAAGTTTTCAGGACAAATAAACCCCAAAATGGAATCGATATGATCGTCATTCCCAAAAAAAGTTTAAGAGATCATTTCGAGAATATGAGTTTCGATACATTCAGATCTTCTTTTCTTTTTTTACTCGGGACTTTAGAAAGAAAGGTTCCAAATGAGATTTAGAGATATTTTGATCAAGCCGATAAAACTTTATCAAAAATATATTTCTCCGTTGAAACCACCTTCTTGCAGGTTTACACCTACTTGCTCAAATTATGCCATTGAGGCCATAGAAAGATTTGGTTTTTTCAGGGGCCTTATACTTTCTGTTTGGCGTGTTTTAAGATGCAATCCTTACAACAAAGGAGGAGAAGATCCCGTGCCAACAAAATTCATCATTGGAGGTAAACACAGGTGACAAAAAAACTGTTTTTTCTTATACTTCTTGTAGTTGCTGTTTCGACTTTTGCCTTTGCGATCCCGAAAGTAAATGTTGCCGTTTCTTCTGATACAGCGACTGTTACGACTAAACTTTACGAATACAGCGTAGATCTTAAAAGTGGTTTTTTAACAAATGAATACAGCGTTTTTTACGAAAATGTGCATGCTTGGTCTAATACCGGCGACGGATTGGTGTTATCGTACAATGGCAAACCTTTAATTCCTACAAGTTGGTCATTCGATAACCATGAAAAAAAGAATTTCCAAACAGTTTCAAATGTTACGATTAACTTTTTTTACGATGTTAACGGTCAAAGTGTTGAAAAATCAATAACATTTGTGAATAATCCAAATTACGAAGTCATGGTATCTGTAAAAGCGCCTGATAACTTGCAATTAGGCTTAACTTTCCCCACTCTTGAATCGAATTTCAACCGTGACGGCGGAAGTGTGTTCGGTTCTTTCTATTCTCAAAAAGGAATTGTAACATTTTCATCGATCACAAACGGAACCTTTAACGGGAGTGGCGAAGCAACTTTTTCAGGCAATCTAACATCTAAAATTTACATGGGTCCTGTGAAAAATACATTGATTTTTTCGGTTTTCCCAAATCAGCAGAACATCATTTCTCAATTCATTGGCACATATCCGGGATCTGAACCTTGGTATTCATGGTTTATGTACATATTTGTGGTATTTCTTAACTGGCTGTACGATCTAACGGGTAATTACGGATGGGCGATAATCCTGTTTGGAATAATAATCAGGGTCGTACTTTATCCTCTCTTTCACGTGCAAATGAAATCTATGTTAAAAATGCGAGATTTGCAACCAAAGATACAGGAACTTCAGAAAAAATATAAAGATCCAAAAAAAGTGCAAGAAGAGCAGATGAAACTTTTCAAGTCCGAGGGTGTGAATCCGGCAGGAGGTTGTTTGCCGCTTTTGATCCAATTTCCGGTACTTGCACTTTTGTATTACGTCATTTTTTATTCCAGAGAAGTTTTTGCTTACAATCCTCAATTTTTGATCTGGAACGATCTTTCAGTCGGTGGAATAAGTGTCAACATTCTTCTGCTTCTGTTAATAGTTGTTTTCACGGTTTGGTCTTCTTTGTGGACAAGCACAAAGCCAAGTCAGGTTTGGTTGGCTGCCGGTATGTCTGCCGTAATGGAGTTCATATTCATAGGATTTCCGGTTGGCCTTTTCCTCTATTACACCACTTTTTCCGGAATGCAAGTTTTAACAAGTTATGTGGCTGCCAAAATATATCACATGAAAGGTATAACATGGCGTGAAGTCTTCGGCATGAATCCAAAGGTTCAGTGGGGGGACAAGAAATGGAAAAAGAATTCGAAGCAAAAAGTGTAGAAGAATCTCTCGAACTTGCATGTAAAGAGTTAAACGTCAGGAAAGAAGAAATAAATTTTTCTGTCGTACAAGAACCTTCAAAAGGATTTTTGGGGATAGGTTCGAAAAGTGCGATAGTGAAAGTTTCTATAAACGATAATTACAATATAAGGATTATCAAAGAATTTCTTGAGCAGATGCTCAAATTTTATGGTCAAGAAGGAGAAATAATCGTTGATGTACTTAAAACGATGTCGTCGTACTCGGTGAAAGTTAAGTCAACAAGTGCGCTTTCTAACTTCATAGGTAAACACGGAAAAACGATGGAATCGGTTGAACATCTTCTATCTGTTTACGTCAACAAGATGAACGATCACAAAATTTCCATTTTGTTAGATGTCAACGACTACAGAATAAGAAGAGAAGCGTTCATAAGAAAAATGGTTAATGATGCCATCATCAAGATTAGAAAGCAAAATGTCAGAAGGATATCTTTAGATCCAATGGACAACAGAGAGAGAAAGATCGTACACGAGATCCTTTCACACAACAGCGATCTTAAAGCCTATTCGGTAGGTAACGAACCATACCGTCATATAGTCATAGAGAATTTAAAAGTTAGAATTTAAGAAGGTGATTAAGTTGAAAAAGTTAATCGAATCAGTTCCAAATTTCAGCGAGGGGCGTCGCAAAGAGGTTGTAGAGGAGATAATAAAAGTATCCGAAGAAACTGAAAACGTATGGGTTTTTGACTGGTCGATGGATGAAGATCACAACAGATCGGTCGTGACTATTGTCGGAGATCCTCAAGCAGTTGCAGAGGCCATATTCAAAATGTCGAAAAAAGCCGTTGAACTCATAGATCTAAGGCACCATACGGGCGAGCATCCGAGAATGGGTGCCGTTGATGTGATCCCGTTCGTTCCGATAAAAGGTACCACTATGGAAGAATGTATCGACATTTCAAAATCGGTTGGTAAAAGAATCGGAGAAGAATTAAATGTTCCCGTGTACCTTTACGAAAGATCCGCAACAAAACCTTCGAGAGAAAATCTTGCGGATATAAGAAAAGGAGAATTTGAAGGCTTTTTTGACAAAATTAAATCTCCGGATTGGATACCAGATTTTGGTCCAAAAGCAGTTCATCCCACGGCTGGCGTTGTTGCCGTTGGGGCAAGGGAATATCTTATAGCCTTCAACGTTAATCTTGGCACGAAGGATATCAAAATAGCAGAAAATATAGCGAAAAGCGTCAGAAATTCATCCGGAGGATACAGATTCATCAAGGCTATCGGAGTTGATCTTAAAGAAAAAGGCGTGGTTCAGGTATCGATGAACATGACTAATTACAAAAAGAGTCCGCTTTACAGAGTATTTGAAACTATAAAATCAGAGGCTGAAAGATACGGAGTACCGGTCGTCGGATCGGAAATAATCGGAATGATGCCGATGGATGTGATGATTCAGACGTGCAACTTTTATTTAAGAATAGATAATTTTTCTGGTGACAAGGTGATAGAAAATAAATTGCTTGACAAACTCAGCGAATCTTGAAATAAGGAATGTAAAGATCGTAACGGCTACCGGCATTTCTCCGGTAACCGATTGTGTTCTTAAATATGTCACCGGAAATATAAAAATTCTGGATGGTAAAATAATTTCGATAAGCAATGAACCTTCTGAATCTGAGAATGTTTTTGAAGGTGATGGCATGCTTGCAATTCCTGGCTTTGTCGATCCTCACACCCATATCCCTTTCGTGGGTGACAGAACCAAAGAATTTTTGATGCGTGCCAAGGGTGCGAAATATTCTGAAATTTTGAAAGATGGCGGAGGCATTCATTCCACAGTCGATTCGGTAAGAAAAGCCTCTTTGGATGATCTTGTCGTGCATGGACTTAAGTATGCAAGATGGTTTTTGAAAAGTGGCGTTACGGCCATAGAGTGCAAAAGCGGATACGGACTTGATTTTGAAAATGAAATAAAGCAACTTGAGGCTATAAGAAGAATTTCTGAAAATACACCTCAAAAGGTGGTTTCTACTTTTCTTGGCGCACATGCGGTGCCATCCATGGGAGAAAAAGCGTATATCGATGAATTGAAATACATGTTGGATTTCGTAAAAGAGAAAGACCTTGCAAAATTCGTCGATATCTTTTGTGATGAAGGCGCTTTCTCGGTTGAAGGATCTGTTAAATATATAAAATACGCGAAATCAAAAGGTTTTAAAGTAAGAGTGCATGCGGACGAACTTTCATCAAATGGATTTGCCGGCATTGCCTCAGATCTCGGTGCCGCAAGCGTCGATCATCTTGCCATGTGTTCAAAAGCAGAGATTAAAAAAATGGCTCAAAACAAAACAATGGCAGTTTTACTTCCGCTAACAAGTTTTTATCTTAAAAATGCTTTTGCTCCTGCACGTGCAATGATAGACGAAGGTGTACCGGTGGCACTTGGTTCCGATTTTAATCCGGGATCAAATACTTTTTATTCGCCCTTTTTGAACATTCACTTAGCCGTCAATTACCTCGGAATGACTCCTGAAGAAGCATTTGTGGCTCACACACTGAACGCTGCATCTGTTCTCGGACTTGAAAAGGAGTGCGGAACAATAGAAGTTGGAAAGAGAGCGGATATAGTTATAATCGATGCACCTGACATAGATTATATTCCATACATGCCAAGCGGTGAACTTTTGAAAGCGGTTTTTGTAAATGGAGTTGAATTTTTTGAAAATAGAGATAATTTCTCCAGGAAAGATTAAAAATGATTTCATTTCCGCTGGCGTTCAAGAATACACAAAAAGACTGCAAAAATTTGTGAAAATCACATTTAAAGATATCGGTTCATCTCATTCCGTTGATCCACGAATATATGTTGAAGAAGAATCAAAAAAATTGTTAAAATATATAGGCACGAGAAAATTCACATTGCTTGACGTAAACGGTGTTGAGATGAACACGCAGGAATTCTCGGCTTTCATGAAAAGAGAACTCGAGAGCAAAGGAGAAATATTTTTTGTGATTGGCGGTATTTATGGTGTTTCCGAAGAAATCAAAAATCTCGCAAGTTCAAAACTTTCTCTTTCGCGCATGACTTTCACACATTCTTTAACGTTCCTTTTGCTTGTCGAGCAAATTTACAGATCCATGAAGATCATTTCGGGTCAACCGTATGATCATTGAAAGGGAGGTTGTTTTAATTGGAGGGTGATCCGCTGAGTAGCACTTACATTTTGTGGGGAATAATCTCAATTTTAATTTTGCTTGGTTTGTCCGCTTTTTTTTCGGCTTCTGAAACTTCCATGCTTAGCGTAAGTAAAAGAAAACTTCGTGATGCCATAAGCAATAATGCAGAAAACATGAATTTCGAAAATCAACTAAAGGTTTCAAACAGATATCTTACCGTTATACTTGTGTTGAATAACTTGGTGAACATTTTACTTTCTTCTTTTGCGACTATCATGACGATTCAGATCTTACCGAAAGGTATCTCGGAAGGTTTTGTGTTGACGATTGTTACGATCGTAGTCACGATTGTCATAGTTGTCTTTGGAGAAATAACTCCTAAACTTTACGCAAGATCCAACGCGACGAAGTTTTTTAATTTGTCCTTTTCAACAATCAAATTCATCGATGTTGTTTTAAGACCTGTCACTTTGGGCCTCAACGGTTTCTCAAACTTCATAAATGGATTGCTCACAAAAGATCGAAACGTTGAACCATTCATTTCAAGCGAAGATATTCTTTTCGAAATAGATACCGGAAAAAGCATTGGCGTGATAGAAGCCCAAGAAGGTGCTATACTTAAAGGTGCCTTGAAACTCAAGAGTACTTACGTCAAAGAAATTATGGTACCTCGCATTGAGATGATAACGTTGGAATCCAAAGAAACGCTTACAGATGCGATAAAGCAATTTGATGAATCAAAGTACTCAAGACTGCCGGTTTACACTGAAAATGTCGATCATATAATTGGAATATGTTACTCAAAAGATATCATTTCCGTGTTGAATTCAAAAGGCAAAGAAGCACTTGACAGGCTTCAGGTAAAAGACGTGATAAGGGCTCCGTATTTCGTGCCGGAAACGAAAAAAATAGATGATTTGCTCCATGAAATGAGATACATGAAGATGCACATAGCCATAGTCGTGGATGAATATGGTGGAACAGCCGGATTGGTAACTCTCGAAGACGTGCTCGAGGAATTAACCGGAGAAATATTCGACGAATACGATGTTGAAGAAGATAAAGTGCCGATAGTTAAAGCGGACCGAAACACGTATATCGTGAGTGGCTTGACTCCCATAAACAACCTTGAAAGAGAACTTGGAATTTCATTTCCGGAAAGTCAATTTGAGACAATAGGTGGATATCTTCTTAAAGTATTCGAAAGGGTACCAAAGCCTGGCGAGATTGTGGAAACGAATGATTTTACCGCTAAAATAGTTGAATCCAACAGGTTAAGGATAATAAAGATAGAGATCAAATTGAAAGGGATGAATGACGTTGACGGTTCAAGAACTGATAAAGAAAGCTAAAGAGGCAAAGGAAAAAGCCTATGCACCATATTCTGGCTTTAAAGTTGGTGCCGCCGTCGAGGCTGAATCCGGAATCATATACACGGGATGCAATGTTGAAAATTCATCTTTCGGATTGAGCATGTGTGCGGAAAGAATTGCCATTTTCAAGGCCGTAAGCGAGGGTGAAAGGAAATTCAAAAAAATAGCCGTAGTTGCAAATACAAAAGGTCCTGTTTCGCCGTGCGGTGCATGCAGGCAGGTCATGTCCGAATTTGGAAATTTCGATGTGATACTTGCCAATGACGACGGAGAGATAGAACAAACCACCGTCGATCAACTGCTTCCGGGCGCTTTCGATTTAAGGAGGGATGAAAATTGAAGAAAATTTCACTTTTCATTTTCATTTTTTTGATCGTCGTTTCTTTTGCCTTTTCAAAAGACGTGTTATTTGCCTATCAAGGCGATGCCAACACCAAATCGGTTGCCGTTATCGGTACTTTTAACGATTGGTCTGCAACAGCCGATATCATGACAAACACTTTTGGGAATATCTGGATGAAAACCATCAATTTACCCGATGGGGTGTATTATTATGATTTTCTTGTGGATGGACAAATTATAAGCGATCCGGCTAATCCCAAAACTGTTCCAAATGACAAAGGCGGTTATTATTCATTGATCACGGTTGGAAATTATACCCTCCCAACCGGAAAATTAGGAAGCGGAATCATTCACAAAAATTACATCCATTTCGATCAAAACTCTTTTGAATATCTCGATCCCGCGTCTACCAAAACGATTTACTTTTCTTTTGAAACACTTCATGATGACGTTGACAGTGCCACATTGGATGTTAACGGTTCTATGTATTCAATGAAAAGAATTGTGATGAATCAATACACTGACATCTTCAGAAGTGAATTTCATCCGACCTCGACATCTTTCAATTACAAATTCTTACTTCAAAATGGAACGACAAAGGTTGAAATCGGATCGAGCGGAATCGCAACATCGTCAAATTTTTTCTTCTTTGATTTTGCATCTCCGACTGTTAGAATTCTCAGCGTTCCAAAGTGGTCTCAAGGTGCGGTTGTTTACGAGATCTTTCCCGAAAGGTTCTGGGACGGCAATCCGTCTAATAACCCTCCTGGCACCTTGCCATGGGGTGGAACTCCAACAAACACAGATTTTTTTGGAGGCGATCTGAGAGGGATAATAGATCATCTCGATTACTTAAAGTCACTTGACATTAACGAACTTTACACGACTCCTATTTTCGAAGCACCGTCAAATCACAAATATGACACGCAGAATTACATGGAAATAGATCCGCATTTCGGAACGCTCAAAACCTTTGAAGAACTTTCCGGAGATCTTAACAAAGATGATATTCACTGGATACTTGACGGCGTTTTCAATCACACGGGCACGCAATTTTTCGCCTTTCAGAATCTTTTGAAATATCAACAAAATTCGCCTTACAAGGATTGGTATTTTGTGCTTAAATATCCCGTTATCGAAATGCCGGGGTATTACAGAACATTCCAGGATTACGCGTCTTTACCGAAATTAAACGTCATGAATCCTGACGTTCAAAAATACCTCAAAGGGGTCATAGATTACTGGACTTCAAAAGGAATAAGCGGTTGGAGAATAGATTCGGCAAATGTCATAGCCAATCAATTCCTTGTCGATCTTTATGGATGGATTCATGAAGTCAATCCGGATTCATTGGATGTTGCCGAGATATGGACTAACACATCTCAATGGTTTGATGAAGGTGCCTTTAACTCTGTGATGAATTATCTTTTCCAAAGTGCCGCTTACAATTTTATAATTTACGGATCCGGTGCAAATGCTTTCGTCAACAACACGAATTCGTATCTTAACACCTATCCACCTCAACTTTGGAATTCACTTTGGAATCTAATAGATAGTCAGGACACTCCGAGGGCTTTGACGGCTGCAAATGGTGATCTTAACAAGATGATGGCGCTTGTCGGTTTACAGATGACCTTTCCGGGAGCACCTATGATATATTATGGAGATGAAATAGGTATGACAGGCGGTAACGATCCGCTGAATCGTGGTTGTATGATTTGGGATAAAAGTAAATGGAACATGAAACTCTTTGACTGGTACAAACTTTTGATAAATATACATGAAACGAATCCGGCGCTAAGATACGGAAATTACCTTCCAATTGTTATGGATAAAGATGTTTTGGGCTTCGAAAGAACTTACGAGGGTCAAACTCTTTACGTTTTCATAAATGGCGGAAGTACGGTTCAAAAGGTCTCAACTCCACTTTATGGAAAATTTGAGAATCTTGTTGATGAAACGATGATCGGTGGCTCTGAGAGTGGTTTGAATTTAACGATGCAACCATATCAGGTTATGATCCTCGAAATTAAATAACAAATAGCATTTGAAATTGTTTCTAATGGTTCGTTGTCAAATTTCAATTGCCAATTTAACTGGAGGTGATTGTGTGAAGAACTTCATCTTTTTGGTTTTGGGAATGATTTTGTTGTTTTCCGTGAGTTTTGCCGCCACGAATTTGCTTGTCTACGATCAAATGGCGCTTGTTTATTCAAATGCCGCAATCAAAAATGGAAACGATTCGTTTATGATTCCGACCACAAATGGTGCGATGCCGGAATCACTTGTCACATCTTCAAGTGTTTCTTACAGGTACCATGCTGCCGAATCTTACAGCCTTGACTATCTTCTTAAAAGGTTTCTTGGTACGACGGTGCAGTTTCAATTTACAGACAGTTCAACGACAGTCGTAAAAAATGTACGCATACTTTCTTCGAATCCTATTATAATTCAAACAATTGACGGCGGAAAGGTATATTTCTCTCCGTCGGGTCAATTCATCTTTCCATCTCTTCCACAAATCGACTCTCAAAACTATTTTCTTGTTTCGACAAATGCTTCGTCCATTTCCTATTCTTACTTGACCAACGGGATAGGCTGGAAAGCCTATTACACGCTCAACGTGGATAACAGTTCTATGAACGGTGAAATAGAAATATGGAACAAAACGGATACGACTTTCAAAGATTTCAACCTTGCTTTTCTTTCTGGAAATCCATTCACATCAAACACTTCTCAGCCTCAAATGACAAAAACTTTCGCTGCCGCGTATACGCCTTCGCCTTCAATGCCACAGGTGCAAAGTGTCGAAGGATATAAAATTTACAATTACGGTAAGGTAGACGAACTTGATTCGAACAATGCGATCTTTCTGCCTTTGTTTTCCAAAAACGTGAAATTGGCTAAATTGAACATCGTCTACAATCCATCGCAAAATCTCACAAATGCCGTTCAAGTTGTAAAAATAGATCATGACTTTGCCATACCGGCAGGTGTGGTCAGCCTTTACACGACAAAAGATGGCATGACTTACTTCCTTGGACAGACAAACATCACCGATACGGCATCGATGGTTTCGCTTGACCTTCAATACGGTCAGAATTTTGATTTGAGTGCAAAACAAGTCGAAACTCAAAGAACGATGGTCACAAAAGACCTTTACGGTTATACCTATCAGATAACGGCCGTTAATTCATCTTCAAATACCCAAAGTTTATGGATATACATTTCAATTCCGCCAGATGCGATTGTAACTTCAACTCCGACAGGCATTCAATTTGAAAGACCATCGACAACGCAGATACGTTTTCTTGTTGATTTAAAACCAAATTCGGAGGAAGTGTTCACTTACGGATTACAAACAAGTTATTGAGGAACTTAAAAGACTCAGAACTTTTATGGTGAGCCGTCGGAGGACGGCTCACATAGAAAGAATGGAAGAAGATGCGGTGATTTTGGCAGAGAAACACAATATCGATCTGGAAAAATTGATGATTTGCGTTGACGCACATGATCTTTTTCGCGATGTCGATCCAGCCAAACTGAAAAAAATGGCCATTGCATGGAACATCGGAATGACACAAATTGAGGAACGCCTTCCAATTTTACTTCATGGCAAAATCTCGGCCGAATATCTGAGAAGACGTTTCAAGATAACAGATGAAGAAATTCTTAACGCCGTTGCTTATCATACATCCGGAATTCCCACCAATTCAACGATTGTCATGGCGATGCTTATACTTGACTCAACCGAATCGGGAAGAGAATTTGAAGGTGTTGAAGAATTAAGATCGATATCGATGAATTCTTTAATTAAAGGATATGAGGCCATAATCAAAAACAAACTCATTTATGCCGTTACAAATGATCTTTTGGTGTTACCGGAAACAGTCGACACTTGGAACAGTTTAAGGGGATAAAATTGAAAAATTTAATTCTTGTCTTATCCGTAATTTCTCTGGCATTTGGAATTTTTATTTTTTCTATTTTGCTTTATCCTTTTTTTCAAATGGGATTTAGCACCATAGCAAATGAATATCCAAACTCTAAAGTTTACATGCTTTCTTTGATAGTAGACAATTCTGGCATTTCTTCCGTAGAGATAGTCGGCATGGATCTTACGACTAAAAATCTTGTAATAGTAAGTGTTCCAAAAGACCTTACGTTTAACGGACAGACTATCTCAAACATTTATCAAACGTACGGGATAAAAAAGATGGAAGAGGCCATTGAAAAAGGAAGCGGAATTAAACTTACAGATTACATGATATCAACGAAAAGTAGCCTTAAAAATTATGAAAGCGGGTTAAATTACAACACCATAGGTGATTTTTTAAACAACCTTGAAAAAAATTCCAAATTAGGAGATCCCATCTCGATCTTTTATGCTTTCAACAGTTTTTCGAATAATTTCACAAGTACCATAACACTCACGAGATTCATAAGACTTTTGAGATTTATCCAGACAAAGCCGGTTATTTCAACCATATCTTATCCTTCGATCTATCTCAACGGTTCTATTGTAACGGATGAAGGAGAATTGAAAAATTTTTCGATGGAAATGGAAAATTGTGCTCCATTTCATAATCCGTTCTCTATAAAACCTGTGATCGTGAATTGTACCGGTGAAGACACGTCAATTTTTTATCAAGATAACTGGGGTAAATGGTCTAAGAACGGCTACAATTTTGAGATAATTCCCGAAACATGTGACGACTTTTCTGGAGAAAACCTTGTGCTTGTCCTTTCAGATGCCGCATGGAAGACGTCTGCGCTTAAGTCTGCTTTGTCAAAGATATACCCTAAATTGGATTTTAAATTTATGAACGAAAATGATCCGAACTTTTTGAAAAATTACTACATGATAAGCAACTGGGCTGCTTCAAACAGGTATTACACGCTCGGAAATTATGATTTTGTAGTTTTGCTTGGATCTTAAACTATACTAAATCTCTTTTAAAAGTGAAATGCAAATTTAATTTTGGCGGAGAGCAGGATGAAGTGCACAACTCAACTTGAATTAGTTCTGATTTTGTGGTAGAATTTTTTTGAAACAGGTTTTGAATAGGGAAGTTCGGTGAAAATCCGACGCGGTCCCGCCACTGTAACCGGAAACGATGTCTGCAAAATGCCACTGGGAAACTGGGAAGGCGCAGATTGAGGATGACCCGGAAGTCAGGAGACCTGCCTGTTTCGAATCGAACCTGATTTAACACTCGGGAAAGTGTTTGGTATGGTAAAAATGGGAACCAGCCGACTTTTTGTCGGCATTAATTTTTTTAAGGAGGGATTTTTGTGAAAAGATTTGTCGTTTTATCGTTGATTTCAGTGCTTTTCGTAATGGCAGTCTTTGCGTCTTACTATCCTGTGACACTCGTTGATGATGCAGGTAATGTGGTAACCATTCAAAGTACACCGATGAGGGTTATCGATGCCGCTCCATCTGTAACGGATTTCATGTTGAAACTTGGTTATGCCGACAGAATAGTGGGCGTTACACAGTATGATGCTTACACAAAGGCACAGAACATAGGGTTACTTTATCCTCTTGATCTTGAAAAAATAATTTCTTTGAAACCGGATATAGTTTTTCTCTTCGGTGGCTTTCAACTTCCCCAATATGCAAGCCTGAAAAAATTAGGCGTAACGTCTTTTGTGCTGAATGCCAACAGCCTTAACGGTGTTTACCGTGACGTCATGGATGTTGCGACTATCATGGGAGATCCACAAAGAGGAGAAATGCTTGTCAACAAATTGCAATCTGTGGAATCAAAGATTGAAAATGCCGCTTATACAATCCCGCTCGATAAAAGACCAACCGTTTTCTATGGAACACCGGGAAAAGAAATATGGACGGCTGGAATGGGTTCTTTTTTAAATGAGATAATATCTTTGGCCGGTGGTGTGAATATAACAGGTAATTATGCCGGACCAAATGGTTGGTTACCTGTCAGTCCTGAATTTGTTGTTGCCCAAAATCCGGATATAATTTTGGTTCCATATTATGTGTCCGGAGGAGAAAAGGCTGCGATAGAACAGTTTGATACATATCCTCCATTTGCAGATCTTAAAGCCGTCAAGATGGGACATGTCTATGCGATAAATGGGAATATCGCATCCCAGCCGAATACCCAACTTATAGATTTGCTTCAGGAGATTTACGATATTTTCCAGAAATGGTGAAAAATTCAAGGGAAAAGATCTTTTGGATCGCGCTTCCCTTTATTTTGATATTCATCCTTGCAAATATCGCGTTTGGCCCCGTTTACATACCTGTACTTGAAGTTTTCAAAGCACTTGTCGGAATGAAAGTGCCGTCGACGGATAAAATCATAATTCTTCAATTGAGACTTCCAAGAATTTTGCTTGGATTGGGAGTGGGAGCGGCACTTTCTGTAACGGGTAATGCTTTTCAAGCCATGTTGAAAAATCCTTTGGCAGATCCTTATATCCTTGGTGTTTCATCCGGTGCTGCCTTCGGAGCAATTCTTGCCAACGTGATAGCACAACTTTATTATCCGAATTTTGTCTTTTACATGTGGATCTTTGCCTTTGTTTTTGGTCTTGTTGCTACCGGCCTAACTTATTTCGTGTCAAGAAGAGGAGGGAAACTTCCAACGACAGAATTGATATTAAGCGGGGTCATAGTCAACCTTATGTTTGGAGCAGGAGTTACATTTTTGATAGTTTACGGATGGAGAGACGTCCAAGTGACTTCTTTTTGGTTGCTTGGAAGCCTTTCCGGAGCCGGATGGCATGACGTAATCCTTGTGGGAATTTCTTCTATTGCCTCTGTGATTTTTTTCATGTCTATAAGCAAATATCTCAATGCCATGGTTGCAGGCGAAGAAGAGGCGGCGTACCTTGGAGTTAACGTTGAAATGATGAAATTGATGATATTTGTCGTAGGTACACTCGTGACGGCCATTGCCGTTTCAACATCTGGCATAATAGGATTTGTAGGGCTTATAATGCCTCACATGTCAAGAAGACTTTTTGGGTCGGATCATAAAATTTCAATGCCTGCATCTGCCATTTTAGGCGGAACCTTTATCGTTGCTTGTGATACGGTTGCAAGAACTGCTTTTACCCCATCCGAAATGCCGATAGGGACGATAACGGCACTAATTGGAGCGCCGATCTTCATATACATTTTGAGGAGGCGAGTGCAGAATGTTTGAATTTTTGAAAATTGAGAATGTATCTTATTCCTATCCTAAATCTTCAAAAAACGCGATCGATAAGGTCAATTTTACCGTTAGAAAAGGAGAAATAATCGGCGTAATAGGTCCAAACGGATCTGGGAAAACGACGCTGATGAAGTCCATCCTTAACATGATCGACTATAAAGGAAATATAAAGTTTTACGATCAAGAGATAAAAAAGATTCCGAGAAGATCGCTTTCAAAAAAGATCGGCGTTGTTGCCCAGGAATTCGCACCGATTTACGATATGAAAGTTTCTGAGATAGTTGAGATGGGGAGAACACCTTACACAAATCTTTTTGGAGATCTTTCCCGGGAAGACAAAAAGCACATTGAAATTGCCTTCGAAGACCTCAACATTCACCATCTCAAAGACAGAATGTTTTACTCTTTAAGTGGCGGAGAACGTCAAATAGTTTACGTTGCGAAAGTTTTTGCGCAAAATCCAGATCTTTTTCTCCTTGATGAGGCTACCGTTCATCTTGACATAGGTAATGCCCAGCATCTGCTTTTGAAGATGAAAGAAAGGGTCAAAAAGTTTGGATCCACGGTTATATCGACATTTCACGATATAAACCAGGCCTCTGCCTTTTCCGACAGAATAATAATCATGAAATCCGGCAAAATATACGCGATCGGCGATCCCGAAATGGTTTTGACAAAAGATATGATAGAAGAAGTCTACGGTGCAAATTGTGAAGTCATCAAAGATCCAAGAAATGGTACAGTTAACGTCTTCATGGATCTCGAAGACAATTCAGATGCTCTCTTTTGCGACGTACTTAAGAAATATTCTTGATACTGCAAAACTCAATGCTATTCCGATCACCACATCTGCTATGTAGTGCTGTTTTATAAGGACTGTCGATGCCACGATAAGGGCAGTCCAAATAGCGACGGGTATTCCTATTCTTTTATCGATTCGAATCCAGTGAAATGCCATCAGCGTGGATAGAGAAGTATGAAGGCTTGGGAAATCGTTGTATGGATGATCGCTTGCGTAAACGGATATTATCATCTTTGTGAGAAAATCATCTCCGGTCAGATTTGGCCTTACGATAAATGATTGGGCAAAAAAATAGAAAGCGTAACTCACAAACCAGACTACGATCATTGAAAACGCAACGGATTTGAACATTCGTATCCTGAAGATCAAAAGTGCTACCAGTGACGCGTAAATGAAATAATTTAAAGACACGTATGGAATTACAAATGGTGGGACGACAGGTATGAAATTGTCAAGATACGATTTCATGAAGATCAAATTTGGCCCATGGTTAAGTATGTTGTAAAGTTCATTTGTGAAATAGAGCGCTACGACAAGCACCACCGCAAGCACGATGTTTTTCCATCCGGAATAAATTACCCCTTGCTTAATCTGCCGATTTAGCCATTCCATGCTATCCACCCCTCTTTTTAACTTTTTTGATCTTTACATCATCGATTATATACTTGATCGATTTAAATGTGAAATATCGTCAGGGCCATTTTTTCAATCCCCAATTTCTAATGTCTCTTTCTTGCCATAGGCTATTGGCCATGTGCCGCTTTTTAGTCTCTATTCCCCAATCTCTAATGTCTTTTTGTGCGTCGGCTCTCGCATTCGCCCTTCGGTGTCTGGTCCTCGCTGCGCTGTGGAGGCCACCTCGCGGCATCATGCTCTCCGCCTCCGTCCGCCATTCCAATCGAAGAACTGGAATCGCCTTTTGCCTTGGGCTGCTTACTCGTTACCGATCACGCGTTACTATTTTTTCTACGTGCTACCGGCTACGAGCTACGTGCTGTTTTTCAATACCCGATCGACATTTCTTAAAATGAAGTTTTTTTTGTATAATTGATTTAAATGCTTGAGAAAAGGATGAATATTTTGGACAAAGATATTTTTTACGAAGCGGCAAAAAAATATGGTACTCCTTTGTACCTTTACGATCTTGGTGAAATAAAAAGAAGGATAAAACTCATCGAAGATACTTTAAAGGATTTAAACTTTAAAATCTTTTTCGCGATGAAGGCTAATTCCAATCCTTACCTTTTGAAATTCATGCGTTCTTATGGCATTGGTGCGGATGCCGTTTCTTTAAATGAGTACAAAATAGCCAGATTCGCTGGTTTTTCACCCAGCGAAATTGTGGTGAACGGAAATGGTAAAAGTATTGAGGATATCTCTTTTTACGCAAATGAAAAGCCTATGTGCGTCAATGTTGATTCTTACGAAGAAATCAAAAAAATTGGTGATTTGCCTATGCGCATAGCGTTGAGAATAAATCCGAACGTTGATCCTAAAACTCATCCTCACATTTCAACCGGTCTTAAGGAAAATAAATTCGGAATGGATTTCGAGACGGCAAAAAAAGTTATAAGATCACTGCCACATAATTTGCGCCTCGTTGGGCTTCATTGCCATATAGGATCGCAGATAACGGAAACGGATCCATTTATAGAGGCTTTTTCATCGTTGAAATCTTTTGCGAAAGAGGAAAAACTCGATCTTGAATTTGTGAATGTTGGCGGAGGATGGGGCATAGATTACATGGATAAAAATGATGGTATCAACCTGAACCGTTATAAAGATGGTATTTTGCCAATACTTTCCTCTTTTGATCTTCCCATATACTTTGAACTCGGGAGATTCATCGTAGGTTCATCAGGATACCTCCTCACGAAAGTTACAGAGGTAAAGAGAACGCCGCACAAAAATTTCGTGATCGTTGATGCCTCAATGGCCGATTTGATAAGACCCGCCCTTTACGATGCCCATCATGAAATAGAGTTTTTATCGGGTAAATCTGAAATGATCGCTGATGTGGCAGGGCGCATTTGCGAAAGTGGAGACGTTTTTGCCCATGAAATAAAAATCAATGTCCCTGAAATAGGTGAAGTTGGTTTGATTCACGATACAGGTGCTTATGGATATTCGATGTCGTCGAATTACAATCTTTCCACAAGGCCATCTGAAGTTGCCTTTGACGGTGATAAGTTCATCTTGATAAGAAAAAGAGAGAATTTTGAAGATCTTTTGAGATTGATCGAGGAGGAGTAATTTTATGAAGAGATTTGATGAAATTTTCGAAAAAGTGAAGAAGAGAAAGAAAACGGTAGTCCTTGTGGGGGCAGAAGATCGTGAGTCGTTGATAGCCCTTGATGAAGCCGTTAAACTTGGTTTTGTCGATGCAATATTGGTTGGAAATGGGAAAATTGTCAAAGACACACTCAAAGATCTTAAAATAAAAGATGACTTTGAAATTATCGATTCAGATCCATTATCATCTTCAGAAGTAGGTGTTAAAATAGTTTCTTCTGGAAAAGCAGACATTCTTATGAAAGGGCTTGTGAAGACAAGTGCGCTTTTAAAAGCCGTTTTAAATCCAGAATGGGGCTTGAGGACAGGATCGCTTTTAAGCCATCTTACCGTCGTTGAAGCCAAAGACTATGACAGATTTATAGGGATAACGGATGGAGGCATGATAATAAGGCCAACACTTGATCAGAAAGTCCAGATCGTAAAAAACGCCGTTGCATTTTTCAAGAAACTTGAAATTGATACACCAAAAGTTGCGTGTATAGCGGCAATTGAGGTTGTAAATACGGATATGCCTGAAACTTTAGATGCTGCGGAACTTTCCGTTATGGGAAAAAGAAAGCAAATAGATGAGTGTATAATAGAAGGGCCTCTTGGTTTTGACAACGCCATAGATGAAAGGGCTGCCAGAGTAAAGGGGATAACAAATGATGTCGCAGGTCATGCGGATATATTACTTGTTCCGGATATACATTCGGGAAATTTCATAGGCAAGACGATGGACTATTGTGCTCATTACACGATAGGAGGAATAGTGCTTGGTGCAAAAGCACCGATAGTCGTCGTGTCAAGGGCTGATGAGGCAAGATCTAAACTTGCATCTATATCTTTAAGCGCACTTGCGTGAGGAGGAAAAAATGAAGAAAAGTGCTGTTATAGCAATAGGAGGAAATGCGATTCAAGGTCCAAAAGAATTACAAACGGCAGAAGTGATGAGAAAAAATTTGAATTCAACTGCCAGATATCTTGTTCAAATGTTAGACGACATAAACGTTGTGATAACTCACGGTAACGGACCGCAAGTTGGAAATTTGATGGTTCAGCAGGATCGGGCAAAGGAATTGATTCCGCCGCTTCCTCTCGATCTTAACGATGCTTACACACAGGGTATGTTAGGTTATCTTATCGTCGAGGCTATGGAAAATCAACTTTTAAATTATAACCTTAAAAGGCAATGCGCCGCGATTGTCACACAAGTCGTTGTGGATCCAAAAGATAAAGCATTTCAAAATCCAACCAAGCCGGTAGGTCCATTTTACGATGCCAAAGAGGCTGAACAATTGGCAAGAGAGAAAGGTTGGAAGATGAAAGAAGATGCTGGGCGTGGATACAGGCGTGTCGTTCCGTCACCCGAGCCTCTTGACATAGTGGAGAAGGATTTGATAAGAGAGTTGATGGAGAAAGGTGTTTTAACCGTGGCCGTTGGCGGAGGCGGAATACCCGTTTTGAAAGAAAAAGATGGAACAATAAAGGGAGTTGAAGCAGTCATAGATAAAGATCGCGCCTCATCTTTGCTCGCAAAGATACTTGATGTTGACATTTTCATGATCCTTACAGGAGTAGATGAAGTTTATCTTAATTATGGCAAGGCGGATCAAAAAGTTTTAAAAACACTTAAAGTCTCGGATGCAAAGGCTTACATTGTAAGCAATCAATTTCCCGCCGGTTCCATGGGACCTAAGATTGAAGCGGCCATCTCTTTTGTCGAAAAGACGGGTCGTCAATGTGTTATAACATCTTTGGAAAAAGTGTCGGAGGCTATGGAAGGTAAAGCGGGTACATTTGTAATTCCAGGATAATCGGGGGAAACGTGAATATACTTGTTCCAGTTAGTTTGGAAAAAAAGGTGAATGGTTTTGATCAGACAACTTACGAAAACATAGAGGATGAAATTTATTCTCATTTTTGGGATGTCGTTGTTGTTCAAAATCCGGATGATTTAAAGGTAGCCATACAATTTCAAAAATTTGGAATTCAAATTGTTTACGTTGGATCTGAAAAAGTAAAAAACGTCTTTAACGTAAACATTGACGATATCGAGGATTTTCTTAACCTTTTAAACTCAATATCCGAAAAAAATAAAGAAATAGACGTGTTGAAGAAAAATCAAGATTTGCTTTTCGAACCAATAAGTCTTAGTTCAAAAATGGCCATGGCATATGGTAAACTTTCCAAAATGGTTCAATCGAGAATAATAACGGTTATAGCCCAAAATGGTCTTTTAGAAGAATGGATACTTTCGAAGACGATCGGATCACATGAAACTTTTGACTTCTCCGTCCTTCAAGAAGAAGAGATAATGCTTAGACTTTTCGGATCAAAAAATCATGTTCCTGCCTTTTTGAAATCCACGACTATAGTTTTGATGAACTGCGATCTTGCAAATCCGCCATCCATATTGAAAGCAGCGATGGCTTCGTCTAACGGATATTTCTCGATTTACGGAGTGAATGAAAAAAAATCGTGCAACGCCAATTTGATCCTTCATTTCGAAAATTCCTCAAATGTTCCGAAATCGATTTTTCAATTGACCGGAAAAAGTATGGTTGAGATACCTCCTTTAAAAGAGATATTGGATGATCTGCCAACGATCTTCAGATATACGGTCTCAGCCATGGCACAAAATACAAAAACTTTCTCTTTTAATTTTTCAGATGATTTTTTTGAAAGTTTAAAAAGGGAAGAATGGTCAGAAAATTGGAGAAGTTTTTTCAAATTTTGCAATGCTTTTATATCGGGAGAAACCATGATTCACAAAGATATTGAAAATGATTCCGAAATTCCTAAAATGAGGGATTACATCAAAAACGTGACAAGTGAAGGAGAAAAAGTTTTGATAAAAAAAGCAATTGAACGCTACAAAACAGACAAGAAGAAAATATGCGAGGTGCTTGGAATAAACGTTAAAACTCTTAACAAAAAAATCAAAATTTACAATTTAAAATGAAGATTATAGTTTATCTTTCGTTAGATCCTCAGAAGGCAAAAACTGATAATCTGCCTGTTTCTCTTCCTTTGCTTGAAGAAGATTTTGAAAATGCCGCCAAAAACAACAGACTCGATCCTGACATGATAATAAGGGGTTTAAGGGCACAGATAGAAACAGGTAAAAAAGTTGAATATTATTTGCCTTACTTTGTTTATTTCCTTTACGATAGGGCGAGGTTTTACATGAACATGGAAAAATTTCAAGAGGCAAGAGAAGCAGTTGAAGAGGCTGCAAGTTACAAACAAGATTACAGGTATCCTCTTCACCTTGGAATAATAGAAAGATTGTCCGGAAATCTCGATAGATCGGAGATACTTTTGAAAGAAGCCATTGCAATGAATTCAGAATATCTTCCCAGTAGAATAGAACTTGGCAGGACACTCATGGAACAATCTCAATTTGAAGAGGTTATCGAGACATGTAAAGAGATAATGGAGATAGATCCGTCTTTTACTCTAACTTATCTTTTAATGGGAGACGCTTACCTTGCAATTGGAGACGCTAAATCCGCCATAACGCTTTACCAGCAGGCATTAACCATCGATCATGATCTACAATCTGTGCACTGGAGAATCGGCGCTGCGGCCAACATGCTTCAGAGATTTTCACTTGCCGAAAATGAATTTAAAATTTCGCTATCTAAAAATGAGGGAGGATGGCATGTGAAATACGATCTTTCTTACTCGCTTTACAGAGAAGGGAAGATTTTTGAAGCCATTCGATTACTTTCAGAGATTCAAAGATCAGGAGTTGAGACTCCTGAAGTTTTAACCGAGATGGTGATACTTCAAAAAATAACCGGCCTTTACGAAGAAGCACTTGAAACAGTTGAAAAAGGTATGGACATGGAGATAAAAGAAGAAGGATTTCTGCTTGCCTCAATAGACGTTTACGCGTTTAACGGCATGATGAATAAAGCCTTAGCGCTTGTCGAATCTTTACCTTCTGAATCTGCCGGCCCAAGAAAAAAGTTACTTGAATTTGAGGATAAATGGCAAAAAAAGATAGATCTCAAATCATTTGCGAAGTTAATAGATACTTCAAGGCCAGAGATAAAAAGTAAAACAGAAGACGTAAAGAATGATCTTGTAAGTGGAAATCAAGTTTTTGACGTTACGATGCTTTCAATTTTAAATGAGATCATAAAATTTCATGGCATACATTTCTATTCCGCCGAATCATCTCTTACGAGATCCGCAATGGCCTTTTCGGGATCGATCGAGACAATAGGACTTTTCATTTTGCTGTACAGAATATATTTTTACACGCATGCACTCGATTATGAATTGGAAGATGCGATTGAAATCGTCATACCGCAAATAACGGATATATCATGGAAAATTGGTTACGAAGTTGCAAAGGTCTTCGAATCTGACGAAATTATAGATATCGAAGATATGTCTCAAAAACTTGAAAATCCTGTTGATGTGGCAAAGTTTTTTGTATCGGCCATGATCTTGGAAAATGAAGAAAACAGAACTGAATTTCTTAAGTCTTTAAACACACCTGAAATTTTGATAACGCTGATCGAAATGATCGATAACCAAAACCAAAGCGGAAAAGAAAAAGATTAATCCGATTTCTTGAAAAAATGCCAATAAAGCGCGGCATTGGCAAATTGAAAAATGGCTGCAATGAATATCGGCGCTTCCATCATTGAATAATCCATGAAGTATCCACTTGCCGTGGGTCCTATTGAAGACGTGATTTGCTGTGGCAGATTGCTCAACGCTGCCATAGAAGCCCTTTCTTCTTCTTTGGTCTGACCCATTGTAAATGATTGCCTTAGAGGTATTCCGGCAGATACAAAAAACATCCTCAAAAGGTAAAAAAGTCCTGCAAGAAAAAATGTTGGCATTAAAGCCATAAAGACAAGCATTATGGCACCTATTGTCCTGACACCCACTATGGTTTTGACGGTGCCGAAAAATTTAGCAACACGTGCCGAAGATATGGAAGAAATGGCACGCGCAATGTTAGAAAGTACGTAAATTACGCTTATAAGATCGATACCTGCACCGTATCTTACAAAAAACCAGTAAACGAGTATCGGACCGCTGAAAAATCCCGTTCCAAGTCCGTTTACGGCGTTTGTCAAAGAAAACTTTCCGAGTAACTTCCATGAAAGTTTGAAAGTATTTTGACGCTTGGGCCTGTTTTTGTCCTCTTGAACAAACAAAGTTATAAAGAAGGTAGAAATGTAGATAACGAATGCGATTGCCATTAAAAACAGGTACCCGCCGCGCCATCCGTCTTTGAAAACATTCGATATGTAAGGAAGAATTATCGTCAGGGCATACCCAATCGTACTTCCTATCGCTCCAAAAAAGGAAAATGTCCCAAAGACATCGTTGCGAAACTTTGAATTCGCGCTTTCCGCTATAAGTGCTTGCTGCGCGGCACCTGCCGCACCTCCGCCTCCTCCGCCACGTATTGTTCCTATTGAGACAAAAAGCATAAGCGGAATGTAACTCGTCGTAAAGAAAAATCCCAAAACGCTTATCGCATTTATTATGGTCATGACCAAAATCACGAGTTTTCTGCCATGCTTATCGGCGAAAAATCCAACTCCTATTGAAAACAATATGCCGACAATAACGGACAAAGTGAAAGCCAGGCCTATTTGAACGCCGGAGAAACCCAATTTTGAAAGGTATATAGGTACGAGAATCGTTAAAGATGCCTGAGCAACACTCCTTAAAAATCTGCTCATCATGAGCAAAGAAAGATTTCTATTCAACCATTTTGCCATTTATCATTCTCCAAAAATAAAAATGCCCCAAAGGGGCATTTTCATGTAAGATCATCTTGCATTTGCTTTAGATGTTTTATTTGATTCAAGACTTGCATCTTTCCAAATAGGAGTTGGTCCTCTCATGTAAGAGATAACGGCCGCACCGATACTTATTATGAAAGACAAGAAAAATGCAAAGCGTAGATCAGATATGAAAGTATCGACGAATATACCTTTTCCTCCAATCTGTGCGCCTATAAAGAGCGCATCCATGGCCTGAGGAGTGAGCCCTGATGAAAGAATGGCGAATGCCATCGCGATGCTTATAACAGAACCAGCATTCATAAGCATTGTTCTTGTACTTCCAGCAATTCCTCTTCTCTCCGGCGGAACAAGTCCCATTATGGTGCTTATGTTTGGTGAATTAAACATACCAGATCCAAATCCCATAATTGTTCCCCAGAGTACGATCTCGAACATTGACATATCGACTCTTGTGAAAAGAGAATAACCCAACAATCCGATACCAGAAATCAAAAGTCCTAAAGAACTAAGCATTCTTGAACCATGCCTATCGGCCAATCTACCACTTATTGGTGCCATCACCATCATGGCTGCGGCAAATGGTATCAGGTAAATGCTTGCCGTGAAAGGATCCATGTTTTTGATGCCGAGTAAGTAGAATATGAGCAAAAACATCAAAGCGCCTCTTGCAAGTCCATTTATAAGATCTGAACTATATGCAAAGAATAAAATCCTTGATTTGAAAAGTCTTAAGTCTAACATGGGATATTTTACTTTGGATTCTGTGTAGACAAATAACGGTATAAGTATCGCCGCCAAAACAAAGAAGGTTATCACGATCGGAGAGGTCCATCCTCCGAATCCGCCTTCAGTTAAAGCGTAAAGTAAAAAGAACAAACCTGACGTGAAAGATATGGCACCGAACCAATCAAATTTTTCTCCTTTCGGTATAGGGGCAATATCTTTTATCTGAATCCATGCCCAGACTGTCACAAGTGCACCAAGTGGCACATTCATGTAGAAGATCCATCTCCAGCCAATAGCCACAGTTAAGATACCGCCTATTATAGGACCTATTGCAGATCCAACGGCAACTATCAAACCGTTTACCCCAAGTGCCATTCCCAACTCTCCTTTGGGGAAGGCATCCGTTACTATTGCCGTACCATTTGCCATCATCAAAGAACCACCGACTGACTGAATAATCCTTACAACTAATAACTCAATTCCATTTTGAGACATACCTGCAAAAAGCGATGCAATCGTGAAAACCGCAGCACCAAGTACAAATAACCTTTTTCTGCCTATCATATCTGCAACACGTCCAATGGACGGAACAAGCACCGTCGTTGCTAACATGTAACTCATCAAAACCCAGATTATTATTATCATCGGAGCCTTAAGACCTTCCGCGACGTTAGGAAGGGCTATCAAAAGCGCCGTACCTGTCATAACTCCGAGTAAAGTACCTAAACTCGTGGCCGAAAGTGCAAGCCATTTGTATTGGATCTTTTTCATGTAATTAATTTCTCCCTTCATTCATCTTACATCATTTTAATTTCGCGAATTATTTCATTTTTGATAATTTTTTTGTTGTCGCGTTAGAATCCGAATCTTTCCAAACCATCGTTGGTCCTCTCATGTAAGAGATAACGGCCGCACCGATACTTATTATGAAAGACAAGAAAAATGCAAAGCGTAGATCAGATATGAAAGTATCGACGAATATACCTTTTCCTCCAATCTGTGCGCCTATAAAGAGCGCATCCATGGCCTGAGGAGTGAGTCCTGATGAAAGAATGGCGAATGCCATCGCGATGCTTACAAGAGATCCGGCGTTGTTCATCATGGTTCTTGTCCCTGCCGCTATGCCTCTTCTGTCAGGTGGTACCATACTCATTATCGTGTTGGTATTTGGAGAGTTAAACATGCCGGATCCGAATCCGACAACCGTCCCCCATATTATGATCTCAGCCAATGACATATCCACTCTTGTGAAAAGTGCAAAGCCGAGCAATCCGATGCCGGTTATCAAGAGTCCTAAAGAACTAAGCACTCGTGAACCATATTTGTCAGACAACCTTCCGCTTATAGGTGCCATGATCATCATGGCCACCGCAAATGGTATCAGGTAAATGCTTGCCGTGAAAGGATCCATGTTTTTGATGCCGAGTAAGTAGAATATGAGCAAAAACATCAAAGCGCCTCTTGCAAGTCCATTTATAAGATCTGAACTATATGCAAAGAATAAAATCCTTGATTTGAAAAGTCTTAAGTCTAACATGGGATATTTTACTTTGGATTCTGTGTAGACAAATAACGGTATAAGTATCGCCGCCAAAACAAAGAAGGTTATCACGATCGGAGAGGTCCATCCTCCGAATCCGCCTTCAGTTAAAGCGTAAAGTAAAAAGAACAAACCTGACGTGAAAGATATGGCACCGAGCCAATCAAATTTTTCTCCTTTCGGTATAGGAGCGATATCTTTTATCTGAATCCATGCCCAGACTGTCACAAGCGCACCGAATGGCACATTCATGTAGAAGATCCATCTCCAGCCTATCGCTGTGGTTAACAATCCTCCTATTATCGGGCCAAAAGCAGAACCCACCGCAAGTACCATTCCGTTTATTCCGAGTGCCATTCCCAACTCTCCTTTGGGGAAGGCATCCGTTACTATCGCAGTGCTGTTTGCCATCATCAAAGAACCGCCAACGGCCTGGATAATTCTCATTATCAGAAGTTCAATACCGGTTTGAGACATACCTGCAAAAAGCGATGCAATCGTGAATATGGCTGCTCCAAGGACAAACAACCTTTTTCTGCCTATCATATCTGCAACACGTCCAATGGACGGAACGAGCACCGTTGTTGCTAACATGTAACTCATCAAAACCCAGATTATTATTATCATCGGAGCCTTAAGACCTTCCGCGACGTTAGGAAGGGCTATCAAAAGCGCCGTGCCTGTCATAATACCAAGCAATAAGCCAAGACTCGTGGCCGAAAGCGCAAGCCATTTGTATTGAACCTTTTTCATACGATCAATTTCCCCCTTCGATCGTTATTTTGTAAAAATCTTTAACCTTTTCTGATGCGTTCGGTTTTAGAGGTATTCCATGCCCGCACAGCATGATGTCATATTCCATCTTTGTCAATTTTTCCATAGATTTTACGGCTGAAGCCATATCAGGTGTGAATTGTTCAGGAGGGCCTTGAAGTTTTCCGTCCATATATCTCAATTCGTCTCCGACAATGATGATTTTTCTGTCTTTGCTGTAAAGCGAGATACTGCCAGGGGTGTGACCCGGATTGTGAATAACGACAAAATCGTCTATCACATCTCCCTCTTTGAGTAAAATGTCGGGTTCGACGTATTTTACCTTTAGAAATGAAGATGCGACTTTCATGGCGGCACCGGCAAAACCTTTTGGCGATGGTAATTTCTCTTTTCCCGAAACGTATGGTGCATCCTTTTCATGGACGTACAATTTTGCATTTGTGAGTCTTTTCAGTTCGTAAGCGTTGCCCATGTGATCGACATGACAGTGTGTAAGCACTATTTTGGATACATCTGAAGGTTTTTTGCCAAGAAATTTTATGTAATCAAGGATCTTGTTCAACTGACCTGGCATACCCGTGTCAACGATCGTAAGATTATCATCTAAAAGGATATAAACGTTGGCATTTGTTCCATCGACAAGATGAACTCCGTTTGCTATTTCCATAATCATCTCTCCTATCTTTCAAAATTCTGTAAAGTATTGACTGTTTCTCTTATAGTTGAAAAAGCATCAAGAAGTTTTTCAAATTGTTCATCTGAAAGCACACTCAACTTTTCATTTACATATTCTCTCATTGACTTTTCTATCTCATTGGCTTTTTCATTTCCTTTTTCCGTTAATTCTATAAAAACTGCCCTTCTGTCCTCATCCGTTCTGTATCTTTTAACGTATCCTGCTTTAACAAGCACATCCGTTGCCGCAGTTAATGTGCTTTTTATGAATCCAGATTTATTTTCTATCTCAGACATTTGAGCACGAGTTTGAGAATGTCTTTTCATAAAAACAAGAACAGATGCAGATGTCTTTGGAAGTTTCGTTCTGGAATAATCGAAACTTTTAAAGACTATCTTTGAAAATGTCGAATAAGCCATGAGAAGATCTTCCGGTACTTCATGCTTCATATTTCATCACCCATTTCAATATCATACAATTCATTTTAGAACCTTTTTGTTTTGAATAATTTTATTTCATATTAAAAGATTGTAAAGTATAGATAATTTAAAGTATTTTTTGAAATTCTTCAAAAAACTGACAATTTAACTTATAAATGGTTAAAAATGACCTAATATGGCTGAAAATTGCCTAAAATCAGATTTAAATATTTTGAGATCAATGTTGTAGAATTAATCGGTATCGATACCGGTATCGATTAGGAGGATGATAATGAGTTACGTGACTGTTAAAGATATAGCGAAAGCCGCAGGAGTTTCAACAAATACAGTTTCCCGGGCTTTAAACGGAAAGCCAGATGTAAATCAAGAAACTAAACAAAAAGTTATAGAAGTGGCCCATAAACTTGGATATGTTTCAAATAGATCCGCACTTTCTCTTAAACGACAAAAAAGTTACATAGTAGGTGTGGTAACAGAAGATAACGCCAACCCTTTTTGGGCTGAAGTTTTAAAAGGTGTGGAGGCAACGGCAAAAAATTATGGCTATCATATCATAATCGCAAACACATCCCGAAATTATGAAACAGAATTTGAAGACATAAAGATGATGCTTGAAAGGCGCGTTGATGGGCTTTTGATTTCTCCGGTTCAGGAAAAATATGATGATCTTTTTAGATTGAAAAAGTATGACGTTCCATTTGTGATAATGGGAAGGCATGTTGAAGGATTAGATGTTCCGATGGTTTACGACGATGGCGTGCGAGGTGGACGAATTGTCACCAATTATTTGATTGAAAAGGGATGTAAAAATATAGCCTTTGTGGGAGCACAATCTTACAATACGGCATCATCTGAAAGATGTAAGGGGTATCGTGAAGCACTTCAGAAGCATCAAATAGATCTAAGAGAAGAACTTATAAAAACAGGTGGAATAGAAATAGAGGGTGGCTATAAGTCTGTCATGGATTTAGCAGCAAATCGTACAGAATTTGATGGCATCTTCGTCTACAATGATTTGATGGCTTTGGGAGTTATAAAGGCTCTAAAAGAATTGAAAATGCGAATTCCGGAAGATGTCAAAGTGATCGGATACGATGATATTTCTTACTCATCATTTGTATGCCCATCTCTAACGACGATGAGGATGAAAAAATTCGAAATAGGTGAGATTGCCTTCAAAATGCTTTTTGATTCAAACGAGCAGAATAAAGATGAAGTCGTGCTCCATTCGGATCTCGTGATCAGAGAAAGTGCTTAAAAAATAGATTGGAGTGAGAAATGTGGAAAAGAAACCTAAAATTGGACTGATTGGAATCATGCAGGAACTTTACGATGATATGCTTCCTGGTATCACCGAAAGGCAGACGAATTACGCGAAAGAAGTGGCAAAGCAATTAAGCAATGTTGCGGATGTCGTATTTACGGTGCCTGCTCGCGTAAGAGATGATATAGAAAAGCAGGTAAAAACATTCAACGATTCAGATGTCGACGGAATTATGATCGCCATGCTCACGTACAGCCCCGGAATGAGGCTTGTAAGGGCTTTTGGGGAAAATCATCTTCCGGTTTTACTTGCGAACATTCAGCCGGAACCAACTGTAGCAGATAAATGGGACATGGGAGATCTTACCTACAATCAGGGAGTTCACGGTGCTCAAGACAATGCAAATGCTTTGCTCAGAACAGGAGTTAATTTCACTGTCTTGACAGACGACTGGAAATCCGAAACATTTAAATCAGCATTTTTAGATTGGGCAAAGGCTGCGCAGACCGTTACGAAATTAAGAAAAATGAAAGTTGCCGTTTTCGGTCAGATGCCGGGGATGGGAGACATAACGACCGATTCGTCTGCTTTTATGAGAAAAATTGGGCCCCAGATAATTCACGAAAGCATGGGATCGATATATTCTATTTTTGAAAAAGTAAGCGAAAAAGAGATCGATGATCTCATCGAAAAGCAGAAGAAGCATTTCCAGATAGATCCAAAACTCAAAAAAGAAGATCACAAATACGCAGTAAGATTTGAAATCGCGATAAAGAAATTTCTCGAGACCAACGGATATGAAGCCTTCAGCATCTACTTTCAGGCCGTGGCAAATGATGGAAGGTTCAGGCAATTGCCGATGATGGCCGCATCCGATTTGCTGGCTGAAGGGTATGGTTACGGTGCAGAGGGAGACGCATGCGCGGCGACGCTCGTTGCGGCAGGCCATACGTTGATCGGAGATGCCCATTTCACAGAAATGTACGCAATGGATTTCAAAAGAAATTCCATCCTCATGAGCCATATGGGAGAGGGTAACTGGAAGGTTGCAAGAAAGGATAGACCGGTAAAACTCATCGACAGGCCTCTTGGCATAGGCGGACTTGAAAATCCCCCAACCGTTTTGTTCAGTGCCCAGCCCGGATCCGGAACTATTGCATCTTTGGTCGCAATTGAAGGAGAAAAATTCAGACTCGTCGTGTCAAAAGGCGATGTGTTAGATACCGAAGAGATGCCGCATGTCGAGATGCCATATTTCCATTTCAAACCGGAAACAGGCGTAAGAAATGCCTTAAACGGCTGGCTTAAAAACGGTGGAACGCATCACGAATGTTTTAACCTCGGTGATCAGACAAAAAGATGGAATTTGCTTTGCGAAATGCTCGGGATTGAATATGCGGAGGTTTAATTTTGAAAAAAGAAAATGTTGAGTTTAAAAGATCAAAACTCATCTTAGACAAAGATTACCGGATAGGAAAGGTAGACAAGCGCCTCTTTGGATCATTTATAGAGCATCTCGGTCGCGCAGTCTATGAAGGCATATATGAACCTGATCATCCTTTGGCAGACAAGGATGGCTTCAGAAAAGATGTCATAGAACTTGTCAAAGAATTGAACGTGCCAATCGTAAGATATCCCGGAGGAAATTTCGTCTCGGGATATAACTGGGAGGATGGAATAGGGCCACGAGAGAAAAGGCCGAAAAGGCTTGACCTCGCATGGCATTCGACTGAGACAAATCAAGTCGGCATAAATGAGTTTGTCGAATGGACAAAAAAGGTGAATTCCTCAGTTATGTTATCCATAAATCTTGGAACACGTGGCATAGATGACGCAAGAAATATAGTTGAATACTGCAATCATCCGTCAGGCAGTTACTGGAGCGATTTAAGAAGATCGCACGGATATAAAAAACCTCATGACATAAAAGTATGGTGTCTTGGCAATGAGATGGACGGACCATGGCAAATAGGTCATAAGACTGCTTACGAATATGGTCGAATTGCAAATGAAGCGGCCAAGGTCATGAAGTGGGTTGATCCGTCGATAGAAGTTGTTGCTGCGGGAAGTTCGGGATGGCATATACCGACATTCGGCGAATGGGAATCGACGGTGCTCGATCTTGCCTATGAAAACATCGATTACGTGTCATTACACGCTTATTACGGCAATCAGGAAAACGATACGCCTAATTTCGTCGCAAAATCTTTGGATATGGAAAATTTCATAAGATCAGTCGTATCGACATGCGATTACGTGAAAAGTAAAAAACACAGTTCAAAAACAATAAATCTTTCTTTTGATGAATGGAATGTCTGGTTCCACTCTCATGAAGAAGACAAAAAGGTCGAACCTTGGTCTGTTGCACCTCATCTGCTCGAAGATATATACGACTTTGAAGACGCGCTTCTTGTAGGATCTATGCTCATAACCTTGTTGCGCCATGCCGACAGGATCAAAATAGCCGCTCTTGCCCAGCTTGTCAATGTCATAGCCCCGATAATGACGGTAAAGGGCGGAAAATCATGGAAACAGACGATATTTTATCCGTTCAAACATGCGTCGAATTACGGAAGAGGGACTGTACTTAACGCGATCGTCGACTCTCCGAAGTACGATTCGAAGGATTTCTCAGATGTTCCGGTACTCGATTCAACTGCCGTTTTTGAAGAAGAAAGCGGAAATATAGTAATCTTTGCCGTTAACAGAGACCAAAAAAATGATCTTTTGCTTGAAGGAGATCTTCGCGGATTTGATGGCAAATACAAAATTGCAGAACACATAATCATGCAAAATGACGATCCGAAGGCATCGAACACTGAAAATAACCCTGACAACGTTGTTCCGCAAACCAAAAAAATTAAAGACATGATCGTAAAAGACGGAAAGTTTTCTCTGCTGATACCTAAATTTTCCTGGAGTGTGATAAAACTCGAAAGAATATTTGAATGATTTATTGCCGGTAGCGTCTGATCATTTTATGAAACGATCCTCCCT